>NZ_NEGF01000012.1:0-134395 GCF_002135195.1 Acinetobacter terrae | reverse complement strand
ATCATGAGTATTAATCTTGGTGGCCCAACCAATAATGAAGTTTCCATTGAATTTATTGAAGTTATTCCTGCTACCGGGATGATGAACACAACCATTGTTGTTGACGATCCGATTGACACAAAACCTGAAGCACCAAAACGATGTAACGCAAAAGTTTTTGAGTTGCCATATTTTGAAGCTGTACAGGCTTTCGGTGAGCGAGAAGTAAATATTGAACTGACTGATAATCCAGAGGCTGGTTATTTATGTGCAATTTCTGAAAAACCACAAAACAATTCATTGAATGCTGCTTTGTATGCAGATAGCGGGAATGGGTTTGAGCGAGTAGCTACTGTTAATTACTGTGAAACTGCTTATTTAGATCAAGGGATGGATCGTATAAGCGGCAATTTCATAGTTAAAAATGTTGGTAATATTGCATCTGTGCGGATTGGCAGTCAGATTTTTATCAATAATGAAATCATGGTTTATCAATCTTACAATGCCGAAACCAAAGTTTTAACCGTGAAGCGTGGTGCATTCGGTATTCCGCAAATCCACACCTTAAATTCAATTTTATACTTTGCTGATGACTTTATTGCAGTTGATCAAACTCTGTATGTTCAAAGTGAAGTTATTAATGCAAAAGTTTTAACAACCACACCAAGCGGTGTTCTTGCTTTAGCAGATGCAGAAAATTATGAGGTTGAATTTAAGGCTCACGCAATCCGACCTTATCCACCAGCAAATGTGAAAATCAATGGTGAATATTGGCCTGAAGAAATTGAAACAGATTTGATTTTGACATGGGTTGATCGCAATCGGATTCAGCAAACTGGCGGTGAAATTCTTGGTTGGTTTGATGGTGGTGTGACAATTGAACCTGGCACAACAACCCATTTAAACATTATTGAGCAGGATAAAAATGGCGTAGTTTTGGCAACACACAATGCAAATGTAACAGGAACAACATCCTATACCATTGCTATTTCCGCAATACAGGCAGAAACAAGAACTATCGAAATTCACTTAAAGACCGTTAGGGATGGTTATGATTCTTATCACGCATTTAATCATATCGTAGAGATTGCAAAACCATTTTCTGCACCGTACAACCTAAATGTGGAGTATATGGAATAATGCCAAGTTTATTTGTGACATGGGATCTAGATGGTCTTGTTGGCGAACAGCGTTATTATTGCCAAACCACTCCGATTGATGCGAACAGCCTTCCGACACCCAAAATGGTGCTTGATGGTGAGGTGCGAGAATATACTGACTTTGATGTAATAGAGGGAGAAACTTATCATGTCAGGGTGAGTTCATTTCGTGGGGATGTTGAAAAAATTAGTAGTGAGGTGGTCATTGTTGCAACAACCGCCAAAGACGACTTCTGGCCATATGTCGTCACTTTACTTAATTTTGAAAACGGGTTGATTGATGCAACTGGCAAGCGCACATATTCCGCATTTGGCGGGGCTAATACCACAGCAACCAATCCGATATGGGGGGATGCAAGTCTTGATTTACAAGGCGCTTCCGCTAAAAGCATTAATACGCCACATTCAGCTGATCTAAATATTGGTGGCGGCGATTTTACAATTGAAATATCACTGACAGCTCAAAGCATAACGGATGGTTATCATTCAATTATTGGTAAGAGGAATGGTTATGGAAGCGCAGAGTCGTTCACGATATACAGGTCTAATACGGATTTATTAATTGACTTTTATTATGATTTTGGTGGTTATCGACAAACTTTTACCGTTACAAATGTTATTACTGCTGCAAACACGAAATATGATATTCAAATTATTAAAAGTGGCCTTAATTTAAAGATTGCAGTCAATGGCGCGATTAAAGGTTCACTACCCTTAGCAAGTCACATTGCGAACAGTAGTGCGCCTTTGCACATTGGGCAAGCCTCAGCTAATGAGGGATCGATTTTTGGTGGCTTGATTGATGAGCTTCGAATCACAAAAGGTATTGCTAGGCCCGTTGTTGTAAAAACAGAACCATTTCCAACTTTATAACTCCTGCCATGGTGCTGTTATGCACATTGAGGCTTAAAACCATTCAACACAATGCACCTTCGGGTGCTTTTTTATTACCAAAATTTAGGGGGCGGCATGTCCGAACATAAAACGGCAGTGGTTGAGATGGCGGCATCCGTTTCTTCAGCAGCAACAAAAACAACATATGCAGGGGCAGCATCAGGATTTCTTGCATACCTTGCTTCAGTCGATGTTCTTGCATGGTTAGGTATCGCAATAGCTTTAGCCGGCTTCATTGTGAACTGGTACTACAAGCGACTTGAGAATAAGCGTGCAGATGAAATCCATGAATTAAAAGTAAAACAATGGCAGGGGAAATGTGATGTCGAATAAGGCTAAATTCATCGTAACCATGCTTACAGCAATCAGCGTGGTCGGTATTGCATACACACAAAGCAAGGAAGGAACGGTTTTTGTTCCGTACAAAGATAGCGTAGGTGTAGCGACTATTGGTACTGGCACCACGGTTTACCCAAATGGCCAAAAGGTCAAAATGACCGATCCAAAAATCACACAAAAACAAGCCACAGAATATTTGAAATTCCACATCGATAAAGATGCAAAGATTTTCAATAAAACACTTCTAGGTGTTCCACTTTCTCAAACTGAATATGACCTGTATATGGACTTCACATATCAGTTTGGTACTGGTGCGTGGTCATCATCTTCAATGCTGCGCAATCTAAAACAGGGCAAATACAAACAGGCTTGCGATTCATTACTGAAATGGAAATATGCGGCTAAGCGTGATTGCTCGGTTAGATCAAATAATTGCTATGGGGTTTGGGTGCGTCAGGTGGAACGTCACAGCAAATGCATGGGGGCTAACTAATGCCATTTTTATTAATCATTTGGAACAACAAGCGTTGGACTTTAATCATCGTGCTTTTACTAGGTTTACTTTTCCAAACATGGCAGGTGAATAGTTTATCCGGCGATTTACGCGATGCAGAAATTTCATGTGATGGGCGTGTTGCCAAAGCAATCAAGCCATATCAAACGGCTATCAAAAAAGCCCAGGAACAAAAAGCCATTACTGAAAAAGTATGGTCAGATAAATATATAGAGGTTGAACAAAATGCGATTAAAAAAATACAAGATGCGAATGCTGCCGCTCGTCGTGCTGAGTTGGCTAATAATGGGCTGTCAAAGCAACTCAGTGAAGCCAACAAGCGTTTGTCCACAGCTTCCCATCAAACCATCGTTGAGTACACCATTACCAACAGTGAGTTACTCGAAGCATGCACAGCAGAATATCGAAGCATGGCAGAAAAAGCAGATGGCCACGCAATTGATGTCGAACGATTAAATGAAGTATGGCCGGAAGAAACAGCCCTCAAGTGAGGGCTGCGCAGCTCATTCGATTTCAACAAAAGTACAGTCACTGTTTGTGTACAGTGTGTGAATTAAAGCCTTTAGGTGTACGCTGTTTCCGTGTAGATAGGGTGGGCTGCTTAGCTGATAAATCCAAAATAATTTTGAATACCAGTAGCAAGTATACTGCCTGCTGCTCCTACCGTAACTTGCCAAGTACCTTCAATGGACTTGCCAATCATATTCTTGATCCAATTTTTTAGATCAGAGCTATATTCACTCGGTGTTTGCGGTATAGGAGTAACATCTATAATAGTTTGTAGTGCTTTAATATCAGACTCTTCAACACCATGACTTCTTAAGCTAGAAGCCAAATAATTAAAATCACCTTTAATAACATTTACAATGTTTGTAGATATTTGATTAATTGCTGAATTTTCATTGTGATTTGCCATATTGCCGACATTACCGATATTATAATTAAAATTTTGAGTCATTAATTTTTCCTGTTCCGTAAATTCCCATTCTTCACCAAGAATACCTTGCTTTTCCAGATCAATCGCAAGCTCCAAAACCATTGTCCTAACATTGTCTACAACTCTTTCAAATGCAGCTCGATCAACTTTTTGGTAAATAGAAAGTTGATCAGAACTGTTCCTAATTACTTGCTTCAAAGAGTTCTGAGTATCTGTAGGGAATATCAAATCAAATGTATCTTGATTTTTTGAGAGATATTCTTGAAAGAAAATAATCGCTTGTTTCATTGGGTGAGTAACACCATCACTATTTATCATGTAGTGACTCCCCTTTATTATATTAAATGCATGAAGAGTACCTTCAATATGTCTATATTCTGGCAAAAATGTGTCTTTTGAATCATCATAACCTCTTAATTCACTTTTGCACCAAGTCTTAAAATCCTGTAAATCTAAATTGTCTGCAATAGCATAAGCGTGACGTAGGATATCTGTTATTTTAGCTTTTGGATCTAATGACATTTTTTTTAAAGCAATAGTTGCCTTCATAAATCTAAACTTTATTTAATTTCTTAATTACTGTCTATCCAATCAACTATTTATTGTCAACCTCCCATCCCAACTAAAATAATTCTGAGTTAAACTATGCCAGACACTCCAGCCTAAATTTTTATCCCAAGGCTTGGCAAATTTCATGTAATGTTCAATTTGAAAGTATTCTGGTGTTTTCATTTTTCTTTTCCGAAAGTTGATGCGTGCATCTTATGCTTAAGTAATATAATCTCTTATATAGAGACTAGAATCCAAGACTAGACCTAGGCACTTTTAATTTTTACGGTACATATTACGGTACATTTAAAATATCTAAATAAATTAACCATATAAAACAATATTTTAAAATATAATTCGTATGCACGCTGAGCAACTCAGAATCCCTTATCACTGCTTCTCATGTCTTCTCAAAGCATCCGATTTAAAACAAAATACATATAACGCCGTTGCTAAATTGTTGCCAAAAACCTTTCGGGGAATGATTAAATAACATACTGATTTTTATAGTCTTAGTTTTGCATAAAAAGTGCATTTTTGTTGGTCTTAAAACAACATAAAATTATTAAAAATCAAAGCTATTTTATATGTTAGAGCACAATATTGACATCGTAGAGGTCTCCAGTTCGAGTCTGGATATACCTACCAAGATTCAATGCCAATAGGCATAAGGGTTTTAAGCAAAAAGGCTTAAAACCCTTTTTTATTATCTATAAGTTTTAATTAAAAATGTAGATTATGAAAGATTAAATAAAATTCTAAGAAATATTTATAATTGAATTTTTAGCATCACTTTTAATGCAATCATGAAATCTAACCTCAATTTTATGAAGTTGCATGCTCCAGTTGCTCTAATTGTAGAATCTGCTGATTAATCTGATGATCCATAGCCGGTAAAATTTGTCTTAAAAATTGGCAATATGAAATTGCATCATTTGCTGAAAGCCCACCTGCTTTTACAAGCTGTTTTTGCTTTTCCAATAAATCACTGACCTGACGAAAATCAGGTTGCTGTCCCACACTCAATGAATGACTGATTGCCTCGAAATCCTGATAAAGTCGGTCACGCTGCTGGATCAATTCTATTTGAGCTGGTGATGGTGTTGAAATCGCTTGATCTTGCTTTATAAGTACTTTTTGTTTTTCTAGCGAAGTATTGGTTTGAGCATTAACAGTTTTAGACTGAGTTACATCTGACTGAGATATAACAGAAGGTTTGAAGACATAGATAATGCCTATGAGCGAGAATGTCACAATTATTCCAACGATGATGCCTAGTCGTATAGTGCGATCCATCTGTTAACCCTGTTAATTTTGTTTAAATTAAAAAACAGACCCAATCCAGAGTCAGGCCTGTTCAACTCATCCATTATCTAATCATTAACGGTTCATTACTTCGTTGACCAGCCAGCCGGTGCATAACCGATACGAACACGCTGTGGATGATTGCCTACTGGCACACTCAGAACCTTTTCACCTGTGGCAAAATCAATTACGGTGACCACATCAGTCTCACTCTCTGAAATCACGCAGCTTTTCCCATCAGGACTTTGGGTTGCCCAATATGGCTTGCCTGCCGCTATCAGTTTCCCAGCTTTTAAGGTTGAACGGTCGACAATGGTTGCATAGTCATCCATGGTACCTGCCACACATAATTTCTCGCCATCAGCACTGATGGATAGTCCATGATGACGAGAGTCATTTACATATTTTGTCCGGTCAGACGGAATTGTTGAGCTGCCTGGTAGTTGACCAATGCGAGTAATTTTATTCTGGTTCAGGTCATACTCGATCAAGCCGTTAAAAAATGAAACCTGTGCATAAATTTTACTTTCATCATTACTAAACACGATTGGACGCACTGCATTAGATAAATCTTTACGACCTACCGCATCTAATGCAGGACGGAAATCAATTTTCTTGAGCACTTTAAACGTATTCGCATCAGCAATGGTGATAAACCGTTTACCCTTGGTGAAATCTTGCCATGATGCATCCATGGAGGTCTCTACATTTCCAATGGCTGAATTCAAAATTTTTGAGCCACCATCAAAGAAGATGTTTTCATGCGGTTTGTCGCCTGTTGCAAAGCGTCCCAATTCCTTACCGGTGTTGATGTCCAGAACATGAACGACATTACCCGAAGATGCTGAGACAGCTAAGCGCTGACCATCAGGAGAAACGGCCATATGATCGGCACGAAAACCCTCAACAGGGGTACGCCAGTTGATCTTGCCCGTAGCAATATTGATAGACACCACATCTGCAAAACTTGGGCGAGATGCCACCACTGACTTGCCGTCTGGAGTTGAGTACATATCATCTACAAGCTGATCGTTACCTTCTCCAGCGGTGGACTGAATATAAGTATAGGCAATCAGTTTAATTGGATTGAGGTGGATTTCCTTCAAACGCTCTTTACGATCAGGAATCATGTTGATAACACCGATTTTACCAAAATCACCCGATGGACGAATCACCGTCACTGTGCCATCCCAGTTATTGCCAACAAAAAAAACTTGCTGACTATTTGGCGGAACAGGCGTCGTCGGTGTAGCTGCATGAATCGTGAGCGATGTGAATGCTGTAGCTGCAAGCAAAGCATTCGACGTCCATTTAAAAAATAATTTTTTGTTTGTCATATCATTATTGTCCAGTTCAGGTCCATGAAAGCAATTTTTTTATTCAAATTTTCATTGCTGTCTAATACTCCTGTATTAGCAGAACAATAGAATAAAGAATTGATCAACAATTGACCATGATTACCCGACAGTCACGCAAAAAGATCATTGTAATCTTTTGAGTAAAGCCGATGATTTGATGAATAAATTTTATGGTTAACTTTCTAAGTTGTTAAAATTGTTTATTTTATTTATAATTTTTATCATTAAAGAGTTGCCGATATAATTAAAAAACTTTTGTTAGCAAAAAAGGAATTACAAAACTAAATTTTTCTTCAGAAATTTGTCATTACATGTATTGTAGCCTGTAGAGACTCACAAAATTATTCACCTGAGTGATCAAGCAATTGAGATATTAACCTTACAAGCATTTCATGAAATTATACAAAAGAGGTGACTCATCTCTATAAATTGGCACTTTGTAAATTCGTAAAAATGAATTGTTTTAAAAACTTGTTTAAATCTTTATCCAATTTAATATAAATATGTTCTAGAAATTGCAAAACACTACATGATATTTTGTATGAAAGCCGTACTATAAAAATGATTTTATTGAGTTTCTAATATTATGTCACAGATAGATGTTCTTGTTCCTTTGGCTGAAATTGAGGTGAATCGGGCTGAACTTCTCTCCATTCAGCGTAATGATTTAGTTCCTTTGCTGAATGATCAATATCGTCTGAATCATTATGCTGATCAAATTATTCAAGCTCAGTCGGTGTTATTAAACGGGGTAGATCCACATCTTACCCAGCAACTCAGTTCAACGATAGAACAGCTGATTCAATCCTTGGCTGATTCAAAAAAATATTTAAAAACACGTAAATTTAATGCTTTGCAAAAGTGGTTGGGGATTGACCTGGAATATGGATCAGGGCAGGTTGAATATTATAAAAATCTGGATCAATTGCTCAATCGAGCCAATCATTTAAGTCAAAAATTGCAAATCGAGATTCAAAAGTCGCAAGCCCGTTTTCAGCAGTTGCTTGGGCATCGTGAGCAAATGGCAAAATACATTCGGGCTGCACAAGAGTTTTTAGTGGAATACCCAAATTTTGTCAAGAATCAGCATCCTTTGGATAATTTTGCGGAGAGATTATCGAAAAAAATTAATACATTACAAACTTTACAGGCCAGTAATGATATTGCAATTACACAAATGCAGTTATCTCAACAACTTTCTTTTACCTTGCTAGATCGTTTTAAAGAGGCACAGCAGGTCTTGATTCCGGCATGGCAATATCATGTTAAACAAAGCAATCAAAGCAATTCGACAATTGAGCTGGAAAAGTTGGATAATAGCCGAGAGAACCTGATCAAAACTTTAAAAAAATCACTACAGAAACCAATAGATTAATAATGACACTAGGTGAGCCATGACCGATTTTGAGCATAAAGATTTACCCGCTGAAGTAAGCACAGATGTGGTTCAGCAAAAATTTCAGCAACTGAATTTACAGGAAATTGGTTTGCAGGATTCGGACTTTAATGAAGTGATGAATGCACGTAAAGAATTGGCTGCAATGAGCCATACAGCAGTGGCTGAATATGGTAAAAATATTGCCACAAAAACGTCGACCTATACCGATGAATTGTTGAATCTTGTGCAAAATAAAGATCTGGATGCTACAGGTCAAAAGTTAAATCAGGTGGTTCAAGTTGCACAGCAGTTGAATACCAGCAGCATTTTAAACAAGAAAAAAAGTTCAGGTTTTTTTGGTGGTTTGATCAGTAAAATGAAGGGTGCCAAGCAGAACTTTGACCAGCATTTTAATAGTACTAAAGAACAAATTGATGTTTTAGTGAAAGAAATTGAGACTTCACAGTCGGGACTCAAAAGTCGCGTTGATACCTTGGATAAAATGTTCCATGGTGTACAGGATGAATATAAACAATTGGGTATTTATATTGCTGCCGGGAAGTTGAAAGAACAGGAAATCCAGCAGGAAATCGCAACTTTAACCAGCCAAACTCAAGATCAGGCATCGGTGCAAAAGGTTTATGACCTGAATCACCTGGCCAATAATCTGGAAAAACGGGTTAGTGATTTACAAGTTTTACAGCAATCAGCCATGCAAACCTTGCCGATGATTCGAATTATTCAGTCCAATAATTTGATGTTGGTTGATAAATTTTATGCGATTAAAAATATTACTTTACCGGCCTGGAAAAACCAGATCAGTTTGGCTATTTCCTTAAATGAACAGAAAAATAGTGTGCAACTTGCCAATAGCATTGATGATGCCACCAATGATCTGTTACGCCGTAATGCGGACTTGTTGCATCAGAACTCGGTGGATACCGCTAAAGCCAATCAACGTTCAGTAATTGATATTGAAACGCTTGAACATGTGCAAAACACCCTCATTAAAACAGTGAATGATGTGATTCAGGTGCAAAAAGAAGGTATGCAAAAACGTGCTGAAGCTACCACGCGCTTACGTGCCTTGCAAGAAAATTTGAATCATTTGGTTATAGAATCAAGTACCAGTGGAGTGAATAAATCTTAAGAATACGCTTAAGTTCATTGGATGCACTTTAGGAGAAACCGTTTGCCTCCCTTAGATGAATATGCTGTGAATCCGCAACAGATTGAATCTGGTGTTGTGGCGCTGAAAAAGCGCCAACGCAATCTGACCTTATTGTGCCTCACCAGCAGCACCGTTTTCCTTGCATCAGTGGTGGCATTATTTCTACAACATGATTTTGTCTATAGTTTTTTTGGTATTACCACCGAATTAAAACAACTGCATATGCCAATGAGTGTGGATGCAAATCTTGCTGAGCTCGGGCAGCACACTGATTATTTTACCAATCTGTTGTCATGGTTTGGCTGGCTGATTCTGAAGCTGTTTGTGTCTTTTGTCGGGGCATTTTTTGTCATTCATTTTTTGAAAAAAATACGCTTCTTCTATACTCGTTTTCAGTCCTTTATTTTGAAGTTTGTCGGCTGGCTAGTTGCCTTTATTATGTTGTGGTCGGGTTTAACCTTTCTGCAATACGATTTAAATGATGATGCAAATAATGCTTATAGCGAAGCAATTCAATACGATAAAAATATTCAGCAAAGTGAATTGGCACAGTATTTACAGCAGACTGATTTAGATGAGCCAGTGAAGGCTTATTTACTCGCACAAGCCGCGTTGTTACATAAACCTGTCGATAAAGATGCTGCCATTCCTCAGGTTCTGGCTTTGGTTAAAGCGGAAAAAACCGATCCTCATTTTATTGAATATGGTTTTAAGCCTGAACAATTGTGGACCATGCAGCATCAACTTTATGGAAAGACACTCACCCCGATGGCGGAAAGTGTATCAAGGCAAGTAGATCAAGCAGAACAAATGAGCGACTTGGTGAATATATTTATTATTGCAATGCTCATTTTATCTGCCATTTTGAGCTTAATTCTATTTTTCTTATCGCAGCATTTAAAAGGGCGCGTGTTAAGAGTTGAACAACGCATTACACCTTAAATAATGCAATTCAAAAGTCCCGAAAGGGGCTTTTGTTGTTTTTGTTGGTCGTTGTTTCATTCGAATTTTTTTAAGTTTTGAAATGAAGCAGGTTTTAGAGAAGATAAGATAAATGTTTATTGATTTAATAATCCGATCTTAATAATGAAAACAAACTGTTTTACCTATTCTTTCATTTACCCTACTATAGCCTTATTAAATAAACATTTACTCCCCTGGAGACGTTAGCCATGTTAGACCAAAATACTTCAGCGCAACTTAAAACATTACTGGAACGTCTGGAAAGCCCGATTGAGCTGGTGGCATCCCTTGATTCATCTGACAAGTCGGACAAGATCAAGGAACTGGTGACTGAGGTTGCTGCGCTGTCGGATCAGGTAACAGCCCGTTTTGATGGCAGCAACAAGCGTACCCCAAGCTTCGGGATCGCCAAAGTCGGTGAACAGCCGCGGGTGAACTTTGCCGGGTTGCCGATGGGTCATGAGTTTACCTCTTTGATCCTGGCCTTGTTGCAGGTGTCGGGTTATGCACCGAAAGTGTCTGATGAAGTGCTGGCGCAAATCAAAGGTCTAAACCTGACCTCTGATTTTGAGGTCTTTGTCTCTTTAAGCTGCCATAACTGTCCGGACGTGGTGCAAGCCCTGAACCTGATTGCGATTAATAATCCGGGCGCAACAGCGACCATGATTGACGGGGCTTTTTTCCAGGACGAAGTGGAACAGCGCAAAATCATGGCGGTGCCGATGCTGTTCCAGAATGGCGAACACATTGGTCAGGGCCGTATGACCTTGGAAGAAATCGTCGCCAAACTGGATTCGGGTTCATCTGCAAAAGAGGCAGAAAAACTCAATGCCAAAGGCGCCTTTGATGTTCTGGTGATTGGTGGTGGCCCTGCAGGTAATACCGCGGCAATCTACGCGGCACGTAAAGGCATTCAAACCGGGATTGTGGCTGAACGCTTTGGTGGTCAGGTGATGGATACTATGGACATTGAAAACTACACTTCGGTGCAAAAGACCCAAGGTCCGAAATTTGCCGCTGAAATGGAAGCGCATGTGCGTGCTTATGATGTCGACATCATGAACCTGCAAAAAGTGGCGGCGATTAAAGGGGCCGATGAGACGGCCAATGGTCTGGTGGAAGTGACGCTGGAAAATGGTGCCAAGCTGGAGTCGAAAACCATCATTCTGTCGACCGGTGCACGCTGGAGAGAAATGAATGTTCTGGGTGAGCAGGAGTATAAAACCCGTGGTGTGGCGTACTGCCCGCACTGTGACGGTCCATTGTTCAAAGGCAAACGTGTTGCCGTGATTGGTGGCGGGAACTCGGGTGTAGAAGCGGCGATTGACCTGGCCGGGATTGTGGAACATGTAACTCTGGTGGAATTTGATACCAAACTGCGTGCCGATCAGGTATTGCAAGACAAACTCAACAGCTTGCCGAATACCACCGTGATCATGAATGCGCTTTCAACTGAAGTGGTCGGTGACGGTTCACAAGTGACGGCTTTGAAATACAAAGACCGTGCCACCGATGAAATCAAAACCATCGAACTGGCCGGAATCTTTGTCCAGATCGGTCTGTTGCCAAACACGGATTTCCTGAAAACCTCTAAAGTGGAACTTTCCAACCGTGGCGAGATCGTGATTAACCAGCGCAACGAAACCAATGTCAAAGGTGTGTTTGCTGCCGGTGACTGTACCACTGTACCTTACAAGCAGATCATCATCGCGACGGGTGAAGGCGCGAAAGCATCACTTTCAGCATTCGATTACATTATCCGTAACGGGCAATAAGTAAAAAAGCCAAAGTGGCTATTTAGACTTAGACATAGACACTTTGGCTTTAGTTCCCCAAGTTTTTGTTTTACCCTTTTATAGGAACTCAGGGCGCTAACGCTGAGTTCCTTTTTTTATCTCTGGCATTTTATAAAAAGCCAAAGTATCCCCATGCACTTTTGCTTTTTACATTTTATTTTTATGATTCACATTTTTTATGATTTACATTTTTTGTAGTCACGACTTGTTATTCTTCTTTCCCCAAGTTTATTGTTATAAAAATAGATTCAAACCTTTAAACTTTTCTAATAATTGCTCTTGAGTTTCGATATGTTCAGGATGCGGAATAATGCATTCAATCGGACATACCGCAATACAAGTCTGATGGTCATAAAAACCGACACATTCAGTACAACGATTCACATCAATCTCATACACCTTAGTGCCCTCATAAATTGCTTCATTCGGGCACTCAGGCAAGCACATATCACAATTGATGCATTTATCGGTGATGAGTAATGCCATATATATCTCGCTTTAAATCGCTTGATAAGCCAAAGACGCAGCAGAAATATCTGCAGTTGAATTCGGCAAGTTTCGAATCAGCAGGGCATAACGCATGTCGACATCGGCTGGGACTGGAATATCCACGACGTGACCTGAACCTTTGGCATCTTCAATCAAATTACCTTTTTTATCTTTGATTTCAGTTAAAGTAAAAGTGATGTTGCCTTTCGTCGTCATTAACTCTAAAGAGTCACCAACGACAAAACGGTTTTTCACATCAATCTTGATGTAGTCACCGTTACGCTCTAATACTTCGCCTACAAATTGTTGGTGGTCAAACCGTGATGAACCTGTTTCATAGTTTTGATATTCGCTATGTACATGACGACGCAAGAAACCCTCGGTATAACCACGATTCGCCAAGCCTTCAAGCTGGGTCATTAAAGACGGGTCAAAAGGTTTGCCTTCAAGTGCATCATCAATGGCTTTGCGGTAGATTTGCGCAGTACGGGCACAGTAAAAATAAGATTTGGTACGACCTTCGATCTTCAGCGAATGAATGCCCATTTTCGCCAAACGATCGACATGCTGTACCGCACGCAAGTCTTTGGAGTTCATGAAGTAAGTACCATGTTCATCTTCTTCAGCGGCAAACATGTCTTCTTCATTGCGTTGTAATAAAACCGGCTCGCCAAATTGATGTTGTTCTAGGGCGTGTTGCTCGTCGGCATCTTTATGTTGGCAGCATGATGATGATTCTTCAATGTGTTGAACTGGAATAACATCTCCAGTTTCATCTTCAACTGCATCGTGAATTTTATAATCCCAGCGACAGGCATTGGTGCAAGCGCCCTGATTGGCATCACGTTTGTTCATATAGCCTGAAAGTAAGCAACGACCGGAATAAGCCATACACAATGCACCATGTACGAAAACTTCAATTTCCATACCCGGCACATTGTTTTTAATTTCTTCAATTTCTTCAATAGAAAGTTCACGAGATAAAATTACCCGGGTTAAGCCCATGTTTTGCCAGAACTTTACCGTTGCCCAGTTGACGGCATTGGCTTGAACCGAAAGATGCACTGGAACATCGGGAAAATGCTCACGTACCATCATGATCAGACCAGGGTCGGACATAATCAGCGCATCAGGTTGCATGGCAACCACGGGTTCTAAGTCACGGATAAAATTCTTGAGTTTGCTGTTATGCGGCTGGATATTCACCACCACATAGAATTTTTTGCCCAAGGCATGAGCTTCCTCAATCCCTATTTTTAGATTGTCATGATCGAAGGCATTATTACGTACACGTAAGCTATAACGCGGCTGACCTGCATATACCGCATCGGCACCATAGGCAAATGCATAGCGCATATTTTTGAGTGAGCCAGCAGGAGAGAGAAGTTCTGTAACGGTCGTCATGCTCATGAAAAATAAAGGCATATAAAAAATATGGCTTTATTGTATGGATTTGAAAATTAGATTCAACCTAGTAAAAAACTCGGAATTATCAGCTGTGTCATCGAAATAGCATCAAACTTGAGCTATTTTATATGTAAATACGTATATTCATATATATTGTGGATCAGATAATTTTTTTTTAAATGTCTGGCCGATCAAACGCGCTTAGACATCTTTATGCTGATTGTGAAACAGGGCGAACGATGCGTGTGTGATTTAACGGCAAGCTTAGATTTAAGTCAGCCGAAAATTTCACGGCATTTGGCATTGTTACGCACTAGCGGTGTTTTGCAAGATTGCCGCCAAGGTCAGTGGATTTATTACAGCTTGCAAGCGGATTTTCCGCAGTGATGTCTGGACATTTTAAACACTGTGTCTGCCCAAGAGAAGCGTTTCGATGCTGTAAATTTATCTTCTTGTGAATCTTTAAATTTTTGTGAATAAGTGATTTGAATAATAATGAATTTTCTTTTTTTATGTAGCGGAAATAGCTGCTGTAGCATCTTGTCAGAAGCCATTTTTAATGCCCGTGCACCGGAAGGTTTTAGTGCCTGTAGTGCAGGAAATAAACCCACTGCAAAGGTCCATCCTTTAACCCTGAAAACTTTACAAAATCTAGGGATTTCGACCCAAGGTTTATCCCAGTAAAACCATGCAGGATTGTGAACAGTTTAATCGCAAGTGGTGATTACCGTGTATGGCTCAGCAGCCGAAGAACTCTGTCCTTTGTATCTAGGTAAAGCGATTAAAGCGCATTAGGGGCTGGAATATCCATCGCATTTAGGTGCCTGAGGATGAAAAAACGCAGGCATTTATGCAGACAGTGGAGCATATCAATCGTCGTTTTGATGCTTTTTTGCCTTGGATCTAGCCCATTTATCTGTTGAAGAATTAACCAAAGAAATCGAAAAAATTTCTGAAATTGCCTCATCGAGAAGGTCTTGACTGCTAGAAAATAGTCCTTTCTTGATCATAATTTAACCTTGTGGGTTTTTGTTGCCATGGCTTTGCGGTGGCAATTGGGGTGTATTTACCGCAAGCATCCTCCACTTTAAATCAAATGAGTGTGGGGTCGGTGAATTTGCCGGTCACATTCGGTTTGATTTTAATTATGTATTCACCTTTGGCCAAGGTAGATTATGCAGCTTTGCCACAAGTGTTTCAGGATAAACGCACCTTGGTTTTATCTTTGGTACAAAACTGGCTGATTGCACCATGCTTGATGTTTGGGCTTACGATTATCTTTCTGCAAAATTCCGGAATATATGACCGGATTGATTTTGATTGGCTTAGCGTGTTGTATTGCCATGGTTTTGGTCTGGAACAATCTGGCCTGTGGTGACAACCAATATGTCGCGGCATTGGTGGCATTTAATAGCATCTTCCAGGATTCTGTTCTTTAGTATCTATGCATGAGTATTTATGCATGGCTGTTTTTAAATTACTTGCCACCATATTCTGGTGTGGCAGGGCAAGTGAGAGCGAGATTGTCAAAGTTGTTGAAGTTGCAGCTGGAACTTTTGTAATTCGGAAATTTTGCTCTCAATATGTTTTAAATGTTCGTCGATGACGTTATTCACCACGCAGTAGTCTTGATCTGGTTTTTGTTCCAGCTCAATCAGCAATTCAATTTCCTTTAACGACATATCCAGTACCCGACAACGCTTAATAAAAATCAGCCGTTTCAGGGTTTCATCATCATAATAAAGATAATTATTGTCTGCTTGAGAACTGGGTTGGATCAGCTGCTTTTTTTCATAAAAACGAATGTCATCGATACACAGACGAGTTTTCTCTGCCAGAAACTTATTTAAATATTTTTACTGTTTTAATGACTTGAAATTGGATTTACTGCATCGTTTTGAATAAAAAGAATACAATGATTTTATCAATGAAGTCACAGAAGCTGATGCAAATGGTATGTACTTGCGATCATGAACCTGCTCCTCAAAAGCCAAATGGAAAATTCCGTACAGCCTTGTGGATTGCACTGATCCTTAATCTGCTTTTGTTTGTGATTGAGCTGATTGGGGGAGCTTATGCACATTCCTCGGCACTCTGGGCAGATGCTCTGGACTTCTTTGGTGATGTAATGAGCTATGGTATTTCACTTGCTGTTATGGGGATAAGCTTGTATTGGCGTGCGACTGTAGCCTTACTGAAAGGAATAGTCATGGCTACATTTGGCTTTATCGTAATTGGTAAAATAGTCTACGCCTATGTGCAAGGAATTCCCCCTGAAGCGATGACCATGGGGGTCATTGGTGTGCTCGCATTAATTGCTAATCTTGTTTCAGCTTCATTGCTCTATGCTTTTAGACATGGGGATGCCAACATGCGTTCAGTCTGGCTATGTAGCCGTAATGATGCGATTGGTAATACAGCCGTTATTCTTGCTGCTGTGGGAGTCTTTGGAACTGGCAGCTTGATTCCAGATTTAATAGTGGCTTTGGTGATTTCTATTTTAGCGCTAACAAGTGGTTATCAGGTAATTAAAAGGGCACTGCGGGAGCGCAAAGAGCATCAGTCTGTAACAATGTAGATCATGAAATTTTTATAACAAGCTGCCTAAGAGCAGTTTTTTTTATAAGAATTAAAATCATTTATAACCAAAAATACATATTAAAATTCACATAATATTTACCACTTTACAAATAAAAACATTTTGATAGAATTCAAATTAAATATAAGTAATGTAAATATTTTCTCAAAATAAATTGGATATTTTAGAAATTTTTAGTAGAGGGTTTAGTGAAATTAATTAAATTTTTAGTCGTGGGTGCGGTGTTGTTGATCACGGGGTGTAGCGCGAAAGTGGTGACCTATGATGCAACGGGGAAAGTCATCGGTTCTTGCAAAGCCACTTCTGGTTTTATATTGGGTGCTCGCGCAATTTGTTACGGTAGCGCTAATTCTGAAGGTGTGGATTATTCAAAGATTGATCAACAGTCAGGATTGTTACCACTACCACCTAAATCATCGAAAATTATACTTTCAGATAATTAATCACTTTTTAAAAAATTGTATAGTAGGGGAAATATGATGAAAATTTCTAGCTTAGTCGCATTGGCTTGCGCTGTATTGATGACAGGTTGTGCTTCAACAGTAACCACCTTTGATTCGAATGGACGAATGATTGGTTCATGTAAAGCAGAACGTGGTTTTGTAATTGGTGGTGGTGCAGGTTGTACTGGGCAGGCGAACCAAGAAGGTAAAGGCAAATAATTAAATCGAGAGATTTAAAAAAACCGAGCTATTTAGCTCGGTTTTTTGATTCGGTGTTATTAGAAATAACACAGCATCTTATTTTTCAACGAATGCACGTTCAATCACGTAGTCGCCAAGAACACCCATTTTTGGAGATTCTTTTAGACCATGTTGATCAAGCAAAGCAACAACGTCATCTAGGAATGCCGGGCTACCACACAACATTGCGCGGTCTGTTTCTGGGTTGAAACGCGGTAAACCAATTTTTTCAAACAGTTGACCAGATTCAATTGCAGTGGTTACACGACCTTGAGTGTGGAATTCTTCACGAGTAACAGTTGGGTAATAAATCAATTTGTCTTTAATACCCAGTTCTTCAAAGAATTCATGGTTCGGAAGTTCGTTTAGAATCAAGTCTTGGTAAGCCAATTCAGAGATGAAGCGCGTACCGTGAACCACGATTACTTTTTCAAAGCGTTCATAGGTTTCTGGGTCACGAATTGTTGACAAGAACGGTGCAAGACCCGTACCTGAAGAAAGAAGGTACAAGTTTTTACCTGGGTTTAAGTCGTCAAGAACCAGAGTTCCTGTCGGTTTGCGTGATACTAAAATATCATCACCAACTTTTACTTTTTGTAAAATAGAAGTTAAAGGACCATCTGGCACTTTAATAGAGAAAAACTCTAACTCTTCTTCATAGTTAGCGCTAGCAATAGAATAAGCACGCATTAAAGGCTTACCATTTACTTCCAGTCCAATCATCACAAATTGACCATTTTTAAAACGTAGCGCAGTGTCACGAGTGGTTTTAAAACTGAATAATGTGTCATTCCAGTGGTGTACGTGAGTAATCTTTTCGACGTTGAAAGCAGCCATTAAAGGTCTCAATAAATTATCAGATTAGAACAGCTTACTATTCTAATCTAAAAACATTCTCGATAAACTGAATATATTTAATTGACCTTATCAGAAAAAGTGATTATGAATGAGCTTAAAGTGCCAATAATCGGGTATATGAATTCTCCCTATCGTGAAAAATTTGGCATCCCTAGACAACCGAATTTGGTTCAGGTCGAATCGTATATTGAAATGCTGGAACCTTATAATGATTTGCTTGCATTTGAAGGTATCAATGAATTCAGTCACTTGTGGTTGATTTGGCAGTTTCATGACAATAAGAATCAACAAGATAATCCAAAATTTCGCCCACAAGTCCGTCCACCGCGTTTAGGCGGGAATCAGAAAATAGGCGTGTTTGCGACACGTAGTATGTACCGTCCTGCACCCATGGGTTTGTCTGTGGTTCAACTCAAAGAAGTGAAAAAAGTCGGTAAGTCGGTTCGGGTTTATGTCACAGGCAGTGATTTGTTGAATGGCACACCCATTATAGATATCAAGCCTTATATTCAATATTCAGATGCAGTGCAGGATGCAAAAAGTGGTTATGCACAGAATGAGCCTGAACGAATGACGGTTATTTGGACAGAAAGTGCAGAGCAACAAAAGCAAGATTTAATTAGAGATCAAAAGTTAAATCGTCGAATTGTGAATGAATTGGAACAGGTGTTATCGCTTGATCCAAGACCAGCTTATCAAAATGATCCTGAGCGGATTTATAAGATGAATTTTGCCGATTTTGATGTGAGCTTTTCTGTAAACATGGACAATATTACAGTCATTGGGCTTGATCAACTTGAAATTTAGTGCTGTACCATCCACCAAAGCACACCAATTAAAACGGCCATATGCAGAATTTGCACCGGTGCAAAATAAAGTGCAAATTTTAATCCACCGCTGATGGCTGCATTAATGGATTTAGAAACCGCATGAGCGCCCAAACCTAGCATCATTGCATACAGTAAGCTGGTGTTTGTAGGTTCACCTTGAATAACTACTGCGGCCGCAGCGGCATGAATTTCAAACAGTGAAGCCAAGAGTGTACCTGCAATTAAACCAGAGTCACCGAGTAAAAGCTCCAAGCCATATACGCCAGCCTGAATGACCGTTAACGTCCCGGCAATAATCGCTGCTTCTTTTAAGCTAAACATCGGACTATCTTCAGGTTCTATTTCTTCGACTGGTTCTGCGTTACGTAAAAGCCAGTAAGCACAAAGCGCTAAAATAGCCATGGCGATTAGCGAGGGAAATATCAGCAGCTTTAACCAAGTTAAAGAGACACCTCCTACAACAATGAATAATAGAACTAAAGTTGAAATACAGGACATCAGTGCTGCACCGGCATTTGATTGAGCATCGACACCTTCATTGCGTACTTGCATGCCTAAATGCGCAATCGTTGCGGTACTGGATACAAATCCAGAGGCAATGGAAGAAAGAATGAGCGCTTTTTTTGTTGAAAGTAAGCGTTTAGCAATATGTGCCAATGCTTGCACGACAAGAATCAAAGTGAGCAATTTTAAAATAATATGTGGGTTGAGAACTGTGCCCCATAAAGGGGTATTTGGAGTAAGCGGGAGGCCAATTAAAATCAGGGCCAGTAAAAATAAACCATCTTTAAATTCTGCTTCGGTGATCCATTTTCCTGCAAAACCATGGATGGAATGTTTCATCATTAAAATAAAGGTAAGCACTACGGATAAGCTTGCAGCCAGGGTGACATTCCAGATACACATTGCCCCAATAAAATAGGTCATCACGAATGCCAGTTCAGTGGTTACACCCGGGTCTTTTAACTGATTTTTAAGCGAAAAAATACTAATTGCACCGACACTGATTGCGCCTACGACCCCAAAAACAGGTCCAAAGATAAAGCATAGTGCACCAAGTAATGCACAGATCACAAATGAGCGAACACCGGCAAAACTATGCTGATTTTCACGTTGCTTACTGCGTTCACGTTCTAAACCAATCAGCAAACCACAGCCTAATGCCGCTGCCATAATCATCAGCAGTTCTTGAAATGATGTGCTTTGCAGTGACAGATTAAGCATGTTATTCACAGGGTTCATCCAATAGCCGAAGTATGAAAAAGGGGGTGTTTAATTAATCAGCACCTTTAGCATTATTCGCTATAAATGAATGAAAGTAAAAGCGTAATAGTTGCCAAAAATAGTTATAGTTTTTATTTGAATGACTGATGAGAAAGGAATCAGTTTTCGGAAATGGCAGCGCTACTGTTTTTCTAAAGGTGATTGAAGTCAGATGAAATTTAGTTTGCTATAGTGTGTTTATGTTTTGGGGCTTAGAACAATGAATTTTAATTTTGAAATGGACACGTCTTGGTGTCTGGAACAACTACAAAAAGATGGACGTATTACCGAGCGCAATAAGCTACTGATACAAACCACACACCGCCAACGTGAACAACTGAAATGGCATCCATTACAATGGATTGCACATTTTAATTTAGTCGATCTATCTCATCTGCAATCCACATTGACCTTAAACCGTTTATGTCAGTGGATTGCAGAAAAAGCCAAGATCCCTTTTTATATTATTGATCCTTTGAAGGCTGATGTCGGTGCTTTAACCAATATCATGTCGCAAGAGTTTGCATTTCGAAATAAGATTTTGGCGGTTGAAATTCAGGCAGATAAAGTCCTGATTGCAACCGATCAACCTTTTAAAACAGAATGGGTGGCCAATCTTGAACATACGATTGCACCACGAAAAATTCAGCGTGTGTTATTAAGCCCGGATCAACTACAGCGCTATTTGGTGGAATATTATCAAGTCAGTCGCGCGGTTAACTCATCGCAAAAATCCAGTGCTTATGATCGTGATAACAAAGGTGTGGAAGCGCTTTTACAATTGGGCGATACGCAAAACCCGGATGCCAATGATCAGCACATTGTGAAACTGGTAGATTGGGTGTTGCAGTTTGCCTTTGAGCAAGGGGCAAGTGATATTCATCTGGAACCGCGTAAAGACACGGGGAAAGTGCGTTTTCGAATTGATGGGGTGTTGCATACCATTTATAAAATGCCGGCCAATACACTAACCGCCGTGATTTCGCGCATCAAAATTTTAGGTCGCATGAATGTTGCAGAAAAGCGTAAACCGCAAGATGGACGTTTAAAAACCCGTACTCCAAAAGGACAAGAAACCGAGTTGCGTTTATCGACTTTGCCGACGGCTTTCGGTGAAAAATTGGTGATGCGTATTTTTGACCCGGAAGTGTTGGTACGTAGTTTTCAACAACTGGGTTTTGAAGGCGGCTTACTCAATGATTGGCAAGCTTTAACGGCACATAGCCACGGCATTATTCTGGTGACAGGTCCGACCGGTTCGGGGAAAACGACCACGCTATATTCTTCACTGAAACAGCTGGCCACAGAAGAAGTCAATGTTTGTACCATTGAAGACCCCATTGAGATGCTTGAACCGAGCTTTAACCAGATGCAGGTCAATCAGGGCATTGATTTAGGTTTCGCTGATGGCGTGCGCGCTTTAATGCGTCAGGATCCAGACATTATTATGGTCGGGGAGATTCGTGATCAGGATACTGCCAATATGGCGATTCAAGCTGCGCTAACAGGTCATTTGGTATTATCCACTTTACATACCAACGATGCGCCATCGAGTTTGACCCGTCTACACGATTTGGGCGTACAACCATTTTTAACTGCCGCTACGATTTTAGGGGTATTGGCACAACGTCTGGTGCGAAAACTTTGTCCGCATTGTAAAACAGAAACCTTTATCAATGAGCAAGAATGGAAGCATTTGACCTACGACTTTACGATAGAGATGCCAAATTTTGTGTACCAAGCGGTCGGTTGTGAAGAGTGCCGACATACCGGCTATAAAGGGCGTGTCGGCATCTATGAATTTATGCCTTTAAGTTTAGAGACCAAACAACTGATCAGTGCAAATGCCAATTTGAATGAATTGCGTCAACAAGCCAAGAAAGAGGACGTTGAACCGCTGCGTATTGCCGGTGCACGTAAAGTTCTGGACGGACTGACCACTTTGGAAGAAGTTTTGCGGGTGGTTCCTTTGAATTAAGGATTTTTTTTGAAAATTTTGAAAATGAAAAAATCTTAAGATTCACCTCATCTTGATTTGTTTTAATAGCTTCATCGAAATGATCAACAAAAAGATGAGGGCTTCAACATGAACATGATCTCTAAAGCAACTTTAATTACAGGTCTGGTGGGTGCAACTACATTTGCCATTGCCAATACTGCCGTGAATCAAGCTGCCATTGCACCACAAACGACTACGACGGTTAAACATGCCTTAACTTTAAAAGATGATACCAAGGTACAGCTCAAAGGTTATGTAGTTAAAGCGGTCGGTGATGAAAAATACCAATTCCGTGATAACACTGGCACGATTACGGTCGATATTGATGACGAATTATGGCAGGGTAAACCTGTAAATGCCAAAACCCCTGTGACCATCACTGGTGAAGTCGACATTGATTACAAACCTGCGAAACGTGTTGAAATTGATGTAGATGCGGTTAGATTCTAATTCAGTTGATTCACTGCATAGCCGATCAATTGAAATAAAGCTATAAGGAGGAAGTTGTCTATCTCCTTTTATATTTCTCTTAAAACCACATGCATTATTCATGTGGTTTTTTTGAATCAAGCGATTTTTAAAGCATGCTATCTTAAAAGTAGAAAATGCCTCATATATGAGAACAACACATGCGAATCTTACTGGCAGAAGATGATGCTTCCCAAGCAGAAAGCATCAAAACATGGTTAGAAATGGATGGCTACAATATTGACTGGGTCGAGCGTGGCGATCACGCCATTTTAGCCATTGAGCAGCATCAGTATGATTGTGTCTTGCTTGATCGTGGTCTACCGAAAGCCACTGGGGACGAGATTCTCAAAACTTTACGAACGCAGCAGCAACAAACCCCCGTGATTTTTATTACCGCGCGGGACAGTATTCATGACCGGGTCGAAGGTCTGGATTTGGGTGCCAATGATTATCTGGTCAAGCCTTTTAGTCTGGAAGAACTTTCCGCACGTGTACGTTCGCAATTACGACAGCATCAAAGCAGTGCCGGGCAAGATTTACGTTATGCAAATCTGGTGTTAGACCCGCAGGCCAAAACATTGATTCAAGATGGTCAAACCGTAAATTTAACCGCCAAGGAATTTCAGATTTTGCATAAACTGATGCAAAAGCCTGAACATGTGATCACGCGTGAGCAACTGGAAGAATCACTCTATGCTTGGGGCGATGAAATAGAAAGTAATGCCATAGAAGTGTTTATCTATCAGTTACGTAAAAAAATAGGCAGCCAATATATCAAAACCATTCGTGGTTTGGGCTATCGCATGAGTCAAGATTAATATGTCACACGCCGTGTCTCTACAAAGCAAACTGATCAAGACATCATTACTGAGTTCAATAGTAGCTGGGGTAATGGCATTGCTGCTTTTTATGGGGATTTCCCTGTATCAGACCATGCAAGTGCAAGATCAGCTCATGGATGAAATTGCCGATATGCTGTTGATCTCGGATGTGACAAATAACTCAGGACAACAGGTCGATGAACTCAGCGATGAATTTGACATTCAATACCAACTCAAAGATCAGCAGCAGGTTCTCACTGAATCAAAAAATTTCCAATTCGAAAATCAATCTTCAAAACTGAACACCAACGCATCGGAAGGCTACGATTTCATTTGGCAAGATCAGCAATTGTGGCGCACATATACGGCTGAAGATGCTGAACTGAATGTGTCAGTCTTGGTATTGCAACCCATCGGACAGCGTTTTAAAGATTTGGCTCAAAATGTCATGGGCTATGGACTGATTTTAATTTTGCTCTGGTTCATTCAATGGCTGATTTTACATTTTGCGGTAAAACGTCAATTCAAAGTGATTCATCAATTGTCCAAACAAATTTCGGGAAAAAATGCCGATGATCTCGCTCCGATTCAGCAGCAAAAACCTGAATTAAAAGAATTACAACCAATGGTTTGGCAACTGAATCAACTCTTACAACGACTGCAAAAATCTTTAGTGGCAGAGCAACGCTTTACAGCGGATGCCTCACATGAATTACGTTCACCTTTATCCGCCATTCAAATGCGTTTACAGGTACTAAAACGTAAATATCCAGAACTGGATCAGGACTTGGTCAGCATCCAAAATGATGTCAGTCGTGGCACACAAGTTTTAGAAAACCTACTTTTACTTGCACGACTAGATCCGACTAATACCAGTCAATTGCCTAAAACTGAAATTGATTTGCAGCTTGTGGTGAAGGATGTCATTCAAGCTTTACAGCCTTTTGCAGTAGAAAAAAATATTCAGATCCAGACTCGGCTTTTGCCTCAACTTTCTATTTTGGCCAATGAAAAACTGATTTTCAGTTGTGTACGAAACCTGATTGATAATGCGATTCGCTATGCAGAGCAGGGTGGGAGTGTGTTTATTGATCTGCAACAGAAGCATCAACAGATCATTGTGACGATTGAAGATGACGGGCAAGGTGTCACAGATGAAGTGCTACAACGCTTGGGTGAACGCTTTTATCGCGCTTTGGGAACCAAAACTCAAGGTTCAGGTTTAGGGCTTTCGATCTGTCAGAAAATTATGGAGTTGCATGCAGGGGAAATTCATTTCTCTCAATCTGCGCATGGTGGATTAAAAGTCGAGCTGCAATTTCCACTCAATCTCCACAGCTAAAAAGCAGTATGTTTGCACACATACTGCTGGTTTCCACGAATATTATTATTGGCTTGTTACTATTTTATTTGGTTAGAATCAGTTTTATTTGGTCAGAATGAGTCGATTGTTACGGGTTAAACGTAAACGATATTCTTCTCCTGCATGCATGATTCGAATTTCTCGACCAAGGGAAAACAGGTTGTTTGAGTGCAACATCGGTAATGAGTGGGCTACATCATTATTACGTGTAAACAGGCTAAATGGTGCGTTCATTCCTTCGACTCCGTGGTATATAGTGAACGATTTAAATGATAATCATTATCGAATAGACCTGTCAATGAATTATTTAAGATTTTATAAAAAACTTAAATTTGCTTACACTCTGTAATATTTTCACGCAAAGGAGTACGGCATGTCGAAACCCACGATTCACGTTGCAATTGCAATATTATTGCATCAGGACAAGGTACTTGTAGGTTGGCGTGAAGCAAAACAGCATCAGGGAAATAAACATGAATTTCCAGGCGGCAAAGTTGAACAAGGGGAAAGTCCTTTAGCAGCCTGTCGCCGTGAAATTTATGAAGAAGTTGGAATAGGTTTACAGGACTGGCATGCTTTTGATGTGATTCGGCATGAATATGACGATGTGATCGTGAATTTGCATTTATTTCAGGCCATCGTACCGAGCGCTTTATTGAATGAAATTCAACAGCCATGGACATGGTATAGCCGTGATGAATTGCTGAATTTAAATTTTCCCAAAGCCAATCAAGTCATGATCAAGCGCTTGTATTGGGCACATCAGATTAAAATTTCAGATCGGTTAGATACATTAAACCAATTAAAACTGGATCAACTGATGTATTGGCGTGTTGAGGGGACTCAAGCCCAGATCATTGAAATTTCCGGCTTAAGTGTTGAGCAATTGTCCAAGCTGATCGTGAATATTGATCTTTACCAACAGTTAAATTCAATTCAACAACAAGCCATTTCAGCCATTCATTTAAAGCAGTCACAAGTGATGTCTTTAATGCAAGGCGATTTAATCATGGGCAAACGCTATATTGCAGCCTGTCATGATTTAGTCTCGATGAAACAGGCACAGAAAATGGGTTGTGATGCCATTCTATTGAGTCCAGTGTTGGCTACAGAAACGCATCCAGAAGCTCGGGCATTGGGATGGGAACAGTTTAAGAATTTAGCTGCACAAGTCGAAATTCCTGTTTTTGCTTTAGGCGGAATGCAAGCCGGTGATCTGATGATGGCTCAAGAGCAGGGTGCTTATGGAATTGCAGGGATTCGATTTTTATAAAAAATAGAATAAAAGGATGTATTGCGCTGTGAATGGTTCAGTTTGATACATCCAAAATTTTATAAGGCTTTTAGTGCTTTTTGCGCTTGCTGAATGGTTTTTTGATCTTTTTGCTGTTGTGCAGCTTTTAAAATGACCAGCCAAAGTTGCTTTTTCATGGCATTACTTTGCGCATAACTCAGTCCACGCTGTGCTAAAGCTTCCGCATTTGCAAGCTTATTTTTTTTATTGGCCACCAAAGCCAAATACAAAAAAGTCTCGGCAGATTGTGGTGCCAAGCGCTGTGCCTGAAGTGCAGCAGCCTCTGCCTGATTCCATTGCCCTTGTTGATATGCTTGTTGGGTTTTTTGCATTAATTTTTTGAAGGCAGGAAGTTCACGACCATCATCAAATTGCTGCGTGCTTCTTTGCTCAGGAACGACTACCTGCATTTTTTTACGTTGAATTTCTTCGCGGTCATAAGGCGTAATGACCACACCAGAAGGGCTTTTAATTTCCTTCTTTTCAGAAGATACAGGTTTCGCCGGTTCCTTGGTCTCAGGGGCTGGCAGGCTTTGACAGCCGACCAATCCAACTAAGCCTAGACCAAGTACCCAATGTTTATAAATGTTGAATTGAACATTCATTATGAATTTTCACCATTAATTATCATAGCTACCGCTTGAAATGACCTGACTATTATTCGTAGAGTCACTTGGCATTTCAGTTTCACTTTCACGAATAGAGTTTTCGATACTATCGTTTTCTGCGGGTGCAGCCTGATTGCTTTCAGTGTCAGAATTGTAACCCGGCTCGACTTGGTAATGCGGTAAACCACATGCTGTGGCTTGGCGTGGCACATTAGTACGGAGTAATGGAATATACATGGCGCCTTCACACCCTTGTGCAGATAAATAGCCAGTGGTGCGGTCAATCCAATGCCATTGTACATTTTCAGTTTGGCGTAAGTTTACAGGTTTTTGACGCAGTTGCTTCATGACATTGGTCCAAACAGGAAGGGCACCTGAAGAACCGGTTAAGCCAGTAACTTTATTGTCATCCAGACCCAACCACACCACACTTAAATAATTACCCGAATAACCTGCAAACCACGAGTCACGCGTATCATTGGTGGTTCCCGATTTCCCCGCCAGTTTTAAACTGGTTGGTAATGCGCTATAAGCCGAACGACCTGTACCCGAACTCATCACTTGTTGTAAGCCGTAATTCAAAATATAAGCGGCAGAAGGGTCAATGGTTTTTTGAACGGTCAGACCATAACGATCCAGTAAACGTCCGTTTGCATCCACCACAGAACGAATGGATTTGATTGGGTATTTAAATCCGCCCGTTGCAAAGTTGCTATAAATGCTCATCACTTCCATAGGCGACATATCAACTGCACCCAGGAAGATAGAAGGATAAGTTGGAATATCCGAAGTCACGCCAAATTTTTTCAGGTGATTACTGAAAGTTGAAAGCCCAAATTCCTGACCTAAACGCACTGCTGAAAGGTTATAGGAATTTGCCAAAGCTTCTGCCATTGGAACAACCCCATGATCACCGCCACTATAGTTTTTAGGTGTCCAGCTTTTTCCTTCACTAACAATGTTTAGAGAACTATCTTCAATTGGGCTTGCCCAGTTGTAACGTCCGGATTCAATGGCACTTAAATAGATGACAGGTTTGAGTAAAGAACCCACTTGACGTTTGGCGTCTAATGCACGGTTAAAACCGGTAAAATCCTGTGTGGAACCCACCGCTGCAACCAGTTCACCATTTTCAGGATGAGAAATTAAAACCGCACCTTGCAAATCTTTTAAACGTTTAGGATTGGCATTGGCTAAACCAGAAACAGATGCTTTAAATGCCTCTTGTACTTTGGTTTGGGCAATAGGATCAAGTGTGGTGAAAATTCTTAAACCTTGATTGGTCAAATCACCTTCTTGATATTCGGTACGCAGTTGTCGACGCACAATATCCAGAAAATCAGGGAAGCGGGCAGGACCCAAGGTTGGTTTTGCAATGACATTGAGTGGTCGAGCCACTTCTTGTTTAAATTGATCCTGAGTCAGATAACCCATCACCAGCATATTGTTTAAAACAATATCACGACGTCTTTTTGCACCTTCTGGATTTCTCCAAGGGTTAAACAACGTTGGTCCTTGAACTAAACCGACCAAATAGGCTTGTTGAGCCGTATTTAATTCACTCAGTGGTAAACCAAAGTAAAATTGTGAAGCCAGACCATAACCATTAATTGAGTAATTACCATTTTGACCCAGATTAACTTCATTTAGATAAGCTTCTAAAATTTCATCTTTATCATAATGAAGCTCAATTAACAGTGCCATCAAGGCTTCATTCACTTTACGTTTTAAGGTTTTTTCTGGACTTAAATAAAAGTTTTTAACCAATTGTTGGGTTAGCGTTGAACCACCTTGACGCTTGCCACCGGTGACGTTACTGACTAAAGCACGTGCTGTACCGCGGACTGAAACCCCATGATGATGATAGAAGTTACGGTCTTCTGTCGCGATGAGTGCTTCAATTAAAGGTTTAGGGACTTTGTCGAGTTTAATCAGGACACGGTCTTCATTGTGTTGTGGGTAAATACCGCCAATCAATAAAGGTTCTAAACGAGCGATACCGGTAGATGAAGGTTTTGTCGCACTGACTTCACCCACTTGATCATTGTTAAAGGTGACTTTTAACACCTGTTCAGGTTCTGCGCTATCGCCGAAGTCGAAACCACGTGTATGCACATACAGTGCATCACCTGAGGTAACGTAACTTCCTGATTTGGTATAGCTATCAGAATTTTTATAGCCGAGTAATTTCAGCTCTTGAGTAAAGTCTGTTTGATTAACCGGGGCATTGGTATAGATTTCCAAAGGACGAGCAAATACTTTCGCCGGAATATCCCAGCGTTGTCCTTCAAATTTATTCCGTACAATATTGTCCATTCGGATTAAATAGGCGCTAAAAGCCAAGAAAGCACCAATGACTAATATTGAAAAAATAAGCGCTAGTAAACCGATACCACGTTCAGACTTCATCAATTAATATAAGATCCTGATTAATTGTGCTAATCATGCGAAGCTTTTCATTTTTTTGCAATAATTAATCTGTGAATGAAGATGAAATATTGCGATAAAAAGCCAGGAATATTTGTAATTAGTTATTGATTTTATAAAAGATGTTATTTTTACAGCTTCGTCTTTTTTTGAAGATATTGGGTCGATTTTAGAACACATTTTTAGATCTGATGTATTGAGTAGCATTGTAGATCTCAAGATGCTGCTTTTAAAATGTGATCTTTATCATAAAAAATCAATATTATTTAAATTTGCAGAGACGTTTGCTGTAGTTGGTATATAGATGGGATACAAATCGTTGTTTAGTCACTCATTCATCTATATAGAGTGCTACATGAAACTTTAAAGTTTTTTAAAATGAATAGGGTTAATGCTATGATATGCAGGAATCGTAGCGGAGCGATGACTCAGGTGCAAATTTCACATAAGACTTTTCGAAACATTGGATTAATAGGGCGTCCAGATAAATCCTCCGTTGTTGAAACTTTAAGTCTCATTCATGATCATCTTTTAAGTTTAGGGCTGCATCCTGTTTTTGATGCTCAAACAGCAGAGCTGGTTCCTTATCCCAATACGCAAACCGTCAGTCGTGCTTTACTGGGTGAAGTGGTTGATTTGGTGATTGTGGTCGGTGGCGATGGCTCTTTATTGCATGCTGCACGCGCACTGGTAAAACATAATACCCCTGTCATTGGCGTGAACCGGGGTCGTTTGGGCTTTTTAACAGACATTAAGCCGACCGAAGTTATATTCAAGCTTGATCAAGTGCTCAAAGGTGAGTTTCAGTTGGATCGCCGTTTCTTGCTAGAAATGGAAATTCGTTCCAAAGGTGAAAGTATTTATGATGCCATTGCTTTGAATGATGTGGTTTTACATTCGGGCAGGTCGGTTCATATGATTGACTTCGAACTGAATATTGATGGTCAATATGTCTATCGTCAGCATAGTGATGGTCTGATTGTCTCTACACCAACCGGTTCTACGGCATATGCTTTATCGGGTGGTGGACCCATTGTTCATCCTGGTATGGATGCCATTTCTTTAGTGCCGATGCACCCGCATACCTTGTCTTCACGTCCTATTGTGGTCGGTGGGCATAGTGAGATTAAGATTATGATTCGTGAAAATCGCGTGTTGCCGATGGTCAGTGCCGATGGTCAACATAGTGTTTCACTCAATGTTGGTGATAGTTTACATATCCGTAAACATCCATTTAAATTGAATTTACTTCATCCACCAGGTTATGACTTCTATATGGCATGCCGTACCAAACTTGGTTGGAATCAAGATTTTGACTATTTACAACAGCAGGATTAAATGATGAATATTGAACAAATGCTGGCCGTACTCGATCCTGAAATTGTTTCGCGTTTAAAAACAGCAGTAGAAATTGGTAAATGGCCTAATGGTATTGCGTTAACGGCTGAACAGCGTAAGACCTGTATGCAAGCGGTATATGCGTGGGAAATGAAGCATTTACCTGAAACTGAGCGCAGCGGTTATATTGACCGTGGCACCAAAGAAGAAGATGAACATTGTGATTCACATGTTGAAGAACCTGAGTTCCAACCGATTCGTTTTGTTTAATGATGAGTTGTTTGAGTAGCTAAACTTTAAATTGAAGTTTAGCTACACGTAAAAGCCATTCGCAACTGTTCGAGGCAGGACTATATTCATATAGTCCTGTTTTTGCGAGAGAGATGACACTCGGTGGTATTTGCCGAGTTTTGCGAATGGAAAAAGTTTACTTGCGCTATCACTAGCTCATTTTTAAAAAGTAACACAACGAGCTCCAGATATTTGCTTATAAACGATAAGACTCCGTAGAGCCTGACCCTTTAAGCTATTAAACAACTTTTCGATTTTGCCAAAGTTCTTTCGCTTTTAACATTGCCTCATCATAAGAATCACAAGCGCCCATAGTATATAAAGCAATCCCCATGGTTTCAGTGACTGCAATTTCACCATATTCATGACTTTGCTTGCCTTCCCAAACCGCTTTAAAAACTGCTAAATCCAGTTCTTCTTCAATAGGACTACGGTTTTCAGTCAGTTTTGGTAATTCGTGTTCGTACAGCTCGCCATTTTTAATGCCACAAATTAAAGTTTTCGCATCAGGATTACGTTCAAATTCCCCACCTTCACCTTTAATCACAGCGCTATTTTTATAGCCTAATTTAAAAGCCGCCTGTTGGTGTGAAGTTCGATAAGCTGGATGGAAGATCGCTTGCACCGTTGCTTTGGCATTAAATGGGTTAATCAAGCGAGCAAGGGTATGAATCGGTGAACGTAAGCCCATCACATTACGTAAGGCAATCAAGTCACTTAAGATGGGTGAAATCGCTTCTAGAGGAATATAGGCGAAATTGCGTTGTTGTAATTGTTGTTTCACATCTGTGTCATTTTGGCAAATAGCATAACCGAAGTATTCCAAGACCTGTTCGGTATAAAGACGGTTGATGGTATGACCCGATGCACCATGCATCACCACTTTATAACCCTGTTGTGCCAAAGTCAGTGCAGCCAATAAAAACCATGGATAATGCTTGCGCTTACCTGCATACGATGACCAATCTAAATCGACATCTAAGTTTTTAAAATTGAGTTGATCACGTGTGGCTTGTACAAAACCTGCCAGCTCATCTACAGATTCTTCTTTAACACGTAACAGCATTAAGAAAGCACCAAGCTGAACATCCAAGACTTCATCTTTTAAGATCATGCTAAAGGCTTGATAGGCTTCATCATAACTGAGAGACCGCGCACCATTTTTCCCTTTACCCACAATACGGACATATTGTGCAAAAGGATGTTCAAAATCTTTATAGATATTTCTTTTGGTTTGCATAAGGCTAGCTTTAATGGGCAAGTAAAATAAGTATGCGGATATTTTATAAAGTTGATAGAAATATTTCAGCTTAATTCCAAAAAAACTTGATGGGTTAAGTTTAGACCAATGTCTAATAAGAAATAGGCGATTATTTAGTCTTATTAACAAATAAACGAGAACAAACGCTAAAAAATTAGGTAAAATTTAATCTATGTTAGACTTTTGTTGCATTCTAATCTCCTGATCTAACGGTTTTGAATTTGGAAAAGTTCAGAATCTCGTGATTTTAAATCACATTTATAATACGTATTATTGTTCAGTATTGAAGGAATTCAATGCTTTGGCGCTCTTTTGCTTGGCAAAAGGGTTTTGGGCTGTTTATTTGTTGAAAATAGACAAAAACTGAATATTTCTTATTTAGAAATATATCGTGAAGTAATGTCATGGCTAAAAAACCAATTTATAAGTCACTCTATTTTCAAGTGATTGTTGCCATTATTGCCGGTATCCTCGTTGGTCATTTTTCACCAAGTGGAACGCAAATAATCAATGGTGCAGAACAATATGTTCCGGGCTTAGGTGAACAACTTAAACCTTTAGGTGATGCTTTTATTCGTTTGATTAAAATGATCATCGCGCCAGTAATCTTCTGTACAGTCGTCAGTGGTATTGCTGGTATGGAAAGCATGAAATCAGTGGGTAAAACTGGTGGTATTGCTTTACTTTACTTTGAAATTGTATCAACGATTGCCTTACTGATCGGTTTACTTGTAATTAATATTGCAAAACCGGGCGTAGGCATGAACATCGATCCTGCATCTTTAGATACCTCAGGTATTTCTAAATATGTAGAATCAGGTGCTTCACAATCGACGCTTGATTTCTTTATGAATATCATCCCGAATACGGTTGTGGGTGCATTTGCTGAAGGTGAAATTCTTCAAGTATTGTTATTTGCGATTATGTTCGGTTTTGCGCTGCATAAACTGGGTGATTCGGGTAAACCCGTACTCAAATTTATCGATCAAATCTCTCACGTTTTCTTCAATATCGTAAACATGATTATGAAGTTAGCGCCGATCGGTGCGTTTGGTGCGATGGCATTTACCATTGGTAAATATGGTATTAGCAGTTTGGCGCAGTTGGGTCAATTGATCTTGTGCTTCTACGCGACATGTTTACTGTTCATTTTCATCATACTCGGCACAATCAGTCGTGTGTGTGGTTTCAGTATCTTGAAAATGATTCGCATGATTCGTGAAGAATTATTGATTGTTTTAGGTACATCATCTTCAGAGTCTGTATTGCCTCGTATGTTGAAGAAACTTGAAATTGCAGGTTGTGAAAAGTCAGTGGTGGGTCTGGTGATTCCTACAGGTTATTCATTTAATCTGGATGGTACCTCTATTTACTTGACCATGGCGGCAATCTTTATTGCCCAAGCAACCAATACACAGTTGGATATTGAACATCAAATTACATTACTTGTCGTGTTATTGATTTCTTCTAAAGGTGCAGCGGGTGTAACGGGTTCTGGTTTCATTGTAATGGCGGCGACATTGTCAGCAGTGGGTCATATTCCAGTGGCAGGTTTGGCTTTGATTCTGGGTATTGACCGTTTCATGTCTGAAGCACGTGCATTGACTAATTTGGTCGGTAACTCATTGGCGACTATTGTCGTTGCAAAATGGGTCGGTCAATTGGACACTGAACAGCTTCATCATGCGTTAAACAACCCTGAATATGTGGATGCCAAGATGCTTGAAGAAGCAGATAGACTACATGGCTAAAAGATTTGATTAAGAAAAAGGAAGCTTCGGCTTCCTTTTTTATTGACCCAAAAGTCATGAAATATCATGCTTATAGAACATGACAGATGTTTATAAAATGAATAGGATGGGAAGGAATAAATACAACAACCCAATACAAGGACGCTATATGTTGGCTTATGATGCTGATTTAGAACTATTCCGCGATAACTTCAAACGCTTTTTGAATGAACATATTGCACCGCATTATGAACAATGGGAGCAGGAAGGCATTATGCCTCGTTCAATCTGGAATTTGATGGGCGAAAATGGTTTCTTGTGTATCGATGTACCTGAAGAGTATGGTGGTTATGGTGTTCCAACCCATTATTCACTGATGCTGGTTGAAGAATCTGCACGTGCCGGATTTAGCGCATTATCCACTGGTATTTCATGTCATTCTGAAATTGCAGCGCCGTATATTTTACACATTGGGACAGAAGAGCAAAAACAATACTGGTTGCCGAAAATGGTTTCTGGGGAAGTAGTCGGTGCCATTGGTATGACTGAACCCGGAGCAGGTTCAGACTTGCAAGCCATGCGTACGAATGCCGTTTTGCAGGGTGATCACTACCTTTTAAATGGTTCAAAAACCTTTATTTCAAATGGTCAACATGCAGACTTGGTGGTGCTGGCTGTAAAAACTGATCCTCAAGCACGTGCAAAAGGCGTGTCTTTGATGCTATTGGATACGCATTTAGAGGGCTTTAAAAAGGGCACAAACCTGAATAAAATTGGTTTGCATTCGCAAGATACTTCAGAATTATTTTTCGATAATATCAAAGTGCCTAAGGATCAATTACTGGGTCAGGCCGGGCAAGGGTTTGCTTATTTAATGCAAGAATTACCACGTGAACGTACAGCGATTGCCTCAACAGCCATTGGTGCGATTCGTGGTTCAATTGATGTCACCATTGCTTATGTGAAAGAGCGTCAAGCATTTGGTCAACCAATTAGTCAATTCCAGAATACCCGTTTTGTACTTGCACAAGCAAAAATTGATGAATTGGCAACATCCGCTTTTTATAACCAGAATGTCGAACTCTACATGCAAGGTAAACTTGATGTAGAAACAGCCGCTGCATTAAAAAGTTTCAGTACCGATATGCAAATGAAAATTGCCGACAACCTGTTACAACTGTTTGGTGGCTATGGTTATATGACTGAATATCCAATTTCACGTTTCTTTGTCGATGCGCGTATTCAACGCATTTACGGTGGAACCAATGAAATTATGAAAGAGATTGTTGCACGCAGCATATTGGGGCGCTAATCCATGAAATAAAAAAGAGCCAAGTGGCTCTTTTTATTGACTCAATACCATCAGGCTTTCTTCAATAAAGGCGGGTAAATCGTCAGGCGAACGTGAAGAGATATATAGATTATTGTCATTCACCACTCCCACGTCGTAATATACCGCGCCAGCATTGATCAGATCAGTAGCGAAAGTTTTAAGCGTAGTCATTAATCGCCCTTTAACTACTTTCGCGCTAATCAGGAGTTGTGGATTGTGACAAATGCTCATAATGGGCTTTTTTGCCTGGGCAAATTTACGTATAAAATTGACAAAACGAGCGTCACCACACAGGCGGTCAGGGGAATGGCCACCGGGAATGAGTAAGGCATCAAACTCATGCACGGACACATCATCAATACTTTGGTCGATGGTCACTGCAGATTTACGCTTTTTACCGTAGACAATATTGCCTGCTCTATTTTCAATATTCAAAATACTATGACGTGCGGCACGAAAGGCTTGTACGGGTTCTGAGTATTCCACATCTTCAAAATCATGAGTGACTAAAACGGCGATTCTTTTTGACAATATTATTCTCCGAACTGCTTTGTTAAAAGACTATAAATTAAACATTAAAGTTTTGTGATGAAGTTTGGTAAATGACTATTGCAAAAGAAAAAGCCCTGAAAATAGGGCTTCAGGGCTGGATTTAAGTGCTGTAATAAGTTGAGTCTAAGCAATATTTTTTTGTTGTTGCATTTGTCGAAGTTCAGCTCGTAGGATTTTTCCGACAGTTGACTTTGGTAACTCGTTCAATATCTCAATGAATTTTGGGACTTTGTAGGCAGTCAGGTTTTCTTTGCAGTGTTTTAGAATGTGATCGCTTGAAAGGTTTGGGTTACTGGAGGTAATAAAAGCTTTGACCGATTCTCCAGTATGTTCATCTGGAATGCCAATCACTGCAGCCTCAATGACATCAGGATGTTCTGCCAGAATAGCTTCAATTTCATTGGGATAAACATTAAAACCTGAAACGATCACCATATCTTTCTTACGGTCTAGGATATAACAAAAGCCATCTTCATCCACTTTGGCAATATCGCCGGTATGTAACCAACCATCAACAAAAGTTTCTGCTGTCTCGGCTGGACGGTTTAAATAGCCTAAGATAATTTGTGGACCTTTAACGCAAAGCTCACCCGCTTCGCCCAAGGGAACTTCCCGACCTTCTGTATTGACAATTTTAATATCAGAGCCGGGGAGTGGGAAACCGACAGAGCCTTGGCGAATTTCACTGATCGGTGGATGCAGGAGTGCTGCACAACTCGTTTCAGTCATGCCAAAACCTTCAATAATCGTTCCCACTTTAGCTTTCCAGTTTTCGGCTGTGGTCGGACGTAAAGCCGTTCCACCGGAAATGGCGCAGGTCAGTTTCGGTGGGTTTTGAATGAACCAGTCTTCTGCCAAAAGGCCGGCATATAAAGTATCCACACCCGTTAGCCAGGTGATATTGAATTTTTCAAAAGCGGGTTTTAAATTACTGACTGGGCGTGGCGATGGAATCAGTAAATTATGTGAACCCCCTTCAAAAAACATCAGGAAATTTACGCTGAAAGCAAAAATATGGTACAGCGGAATAGCGGTTAAAATGCAGTCCTGATGATTAAATCCAGACTGATGGGCACGTAAATAATCACCAGTGATTTTGATCAGTGAGGCTACATTTTGATGACTGATCACTGCACCTTTACTGCGTCCAGTGGTTCCACCTGTGTATTGATACAAGGCAATATCATGTTGAATAGGAATGTATTGTTCTAAAGCTTTGCCAATGGCTATAGCATCTGCGAAAGTTGAATATTCAATACTGGATTTGAGTGAGCGACCTTGTGCTTCAGCATCTGCCTGCATCTTTTGTGCAATCATACCACTATACGGTTGATCAAAAAATTCACTTAAACTTGCTGTCACTAATGCAAGCGATTTAAGTTGAGGGTTATTTTGAATGACGCGCTCAAAAGTCGCTAAAAATAACTCCGAAACAATCAGTGCCTTTGCACCACTATCTGTCAGCTGGTATTCAAGCTCACGCGGTGTATAAAGTGGATTGATATTGGTAATGATCAGCCCGGCTTTCCAGCAGGCAAAAACCGCAATTGGGTATTGCAGGGAATTCGGCATTTGCAAACCGACCACATCACCTTTTTGAAGCTGAAGATGCTGTTGCAGGTAATTGGCAAATGCAGTCGAGAGACTATCAATTTCCTGGAACGTTAAAGTCTTGCTTAAGCCAACCGGTAATACCACACTGAATGCAGGTGATTGAGGAAATTGCGCCGTGGTGTGGGTGAGTAATTCAGCCAGATTGGAGCGAACTTGCTCTGGCTGAAGGTGATAGCCGTGTAATGAGGTTGGCAGATGTTTTTCCCATGGGCGCTGTGCGTAATGACTCATTTCATATCCTTAAGTTTATCTTTTTAAATTGTTTTGATTTTTTATGTCAGTCCTGACCTTGATCTTTTAACATCGAGTAAACAGGTATTTTTCGCAATGATCAAATCTGCCAATGAATATGATGTAATACAAAAACGATAAATACGCAATCGTCGTTCAATAAGACCTGAAAAGTATGACCTTATTTGCAAATGTCGATAAATTAATTTAACTAAATGACATAAAATCGGCAGGACTGATCCTGATCCTGATCCAAATTTAACGATGTACGCTTGTCGCTTAATTTTTATTAAATTGTCAAAACCTCATCAATTTTAAATATTCATGGCAAAAACATCCGGAATAAAATTGCTGATTAAATCAACTGTATGTTTTTAAGACTGAATCAATCAAAGTCTTATTGCGTAACAATTGAAAGCTAACTATTGTTATACTGTTTGCATAATGTTTTCGAAGGGCGACATAACAATGATCCACGACGATCAAAACACCAAGACTTCTCTTGACCTTGCTCAAATTCGTGAGGATATTGACTCTGTAGATCAGCAGATTCAACAACTTATCAATCGTCGAGCGAAATTGGCAGAAGCAGTGGCAAAAGCAAAATTTGCTTCTGAAGAGAATCCAATGTTTTACCGTCCTGAGCGTGAAGCACAAGTTTTACGTAATGTTATGCAGCGTAATGAAGGGCCATTATCTGATGTGACCATGGCGCGTTTATTCCGCGAAATCATGTCAGCATGCTTGGCGCTTGAAGCTCCGCAAAGTATTGCATTCTTGGGTCCTGTTGGAACTTTTACGCATTCAGCAGTGCTTAAACATTTTGGGCAAGATGCAATTGTTCGCCCACTGCCAACCATTGATGAAGTATTCCGCGAAGTAGAAGCGGGTAGTGCACATTATGGTTTAGTGCCTGTTGAAAATTCGTCTGAAGGTGTGGTCAACCATACTTTAGATTGTTTTAAAGCCTCACATTTAAATGTAATTGGTGAAGTGGAATTGCGTATTCATCACCAATTCTTAGTGTCATCAAATACCCGTAAAGACAGTATTAAACAGATTTATGCACATCAGCAAACATTGGCGCAATGCCGTGGCTGGTTAGATGCACATTATCCGGGTGTTGAACGTGTTGCCTTAAGTTCAAATGCCGAAGCGGCACGCCGTATTCGCAATGAATGGCATTCAGCAGCAATTGCCTCTGATGTCGCTGCAAGTATTTATGACCTGGAAATTCTACATGGCAACATCGAAGATAATCCTGAGAATACCACGCGTTTCTTGGTGATTGGCCGTGAAAAAGTACCACCAAGTGGCAATGACAAAACTTCATTATTGATTTCTGCACATGATCGTGCCGGTGCATTGCTTGAAATTCTGGCACCCTTCGCAAAACACAACATTAGTCTAACCAGTATTGAAACTCGTCCGGCTTTACCTGAAAAATGGGCCTATGTGTTTTTTATTGACCTGGAAGGCCATGTTGAGCAAGAAAACGTCAAAGCGGCAATTGAAGAAATTCGTCCTTTGGTGAAAGAGGTTCGAGTCTTGGGTTCTTACCCGATTGCAGTATTGTAAATCTTATCCATCAAAGCAGTGGTCAATTTTTGCATTGAAGTTGATCACATTTATCACTTGAAATAACTGGAAGAGTAACATGTCGTTTGTCCCTGCCAATGAAGGCATCTCAAAGTTAAAGCCTTATCAACCAGGTAAACCTATTAGTGAACTTGAGCGTGAGTTAGGGATTACTGATATCGTCAAATTAGCCTCGAACGAAAATCCGTTGGGTTGTTCTGAAAAGGTGAAGCAAGCCGTGGCTGCTGAACTGGCAGAAATTGGTCGATATCCAGACGGTGGCGGTTTTATCTTAAAAGACCAGATTCAGGTACAATTTGGTGTGACTGCTGACCGTATTACTTTGGGTAATGGTTCAAACGACCTGCTTGAAATGTTTGCCCGTGCATTCGTTTCAGAAAAAGATTCTGTGGTGTATAGCCAGCATGCATTTGCGGTATATGCTTTGGTGACTCAAGCGATTAATGCAGAAGCGATTGAAGTGCCTGCAAAAGGCTTTGCGCATGATTTAGATGCCATGGCAGCAGCGATTAAAGACAATACCAAACTGGTTTTTATTGCCAATCCAAATAACCCAACCGGAACCTGGTTTGAAGAAGCTGAATTTGAAGCCTTCATGCAAAAAGTACCGGCCAATGTGATTGTGGTTCTTGATGAAGCTTATGTGGAATATTTCCCTGAAAACTTCAATAGCTTAAAATTCTTAGAACAATATCCAAACATTATTGTTAGCCGTACCTTGTCTAAGTGTTATGGCTTGGCAGCACTTCGTGTTGGTTTTGCCTTGGCATCAGCCGAAGTGACTGATTACCTGAACCGTATTCGTCAGCCATTTAATGTGAATCATCTTGCAATGGTCGCAGCTGTAGCGGCATTGAAAGATGAAGACTTTATTGAACAATCACGTATTGTAAATAAAGCGGGCATGAAGCAGCTTGAACAAGGTTTTGCGGCTCTTGGTCTGGATTATGTACCTTCACGTGCCAACTTTATTTTGGTCGATGTGCAGGCTGATCCTGCACAAACGTTTAATGCATTATTGAAAGAAGGTGTGATTGTACGTCCGGTCGGTATTGCAAATCATCTTCGTGTATCGATTGGTACTGAAGCTGAAAATGCTAAATTCTTGACAGCACTTGCCAAAGTACTTGATTTAGCAAACAGTGCTGTAGAGGAAAAAGCTTAAGCCATGTCTCAGCCACTGTTTGAAAAAGTTGCCTTTATTGGACTTGGGCTGATTGGCTCAAGTCTGGCTCGTGTGATGATTGCTGAAAATTTGGCAAAGCAAATTGTTGCCTCAACACGTTCGCAAAAAACGCTGGATGATGCAAAAGCGCTTGGACTTATTCAGGAAGGCTATAACAATCCTGTCGATGCTGTGCAAGGTGCAGATTTGGTGGTTTTGGCATTACCTGTGCGTGCAACGCAAAAGGTACTGGAAATCATCAAGCCGTATCTGTCGGAGAAAACCATCATTACCGATGTGGGCAGTACCAAGGGTAATGTCGTGGATGCTGCAAAAGCGGTGTATGGCGAAAACCTGCCTGCAGGTTTTGTACCGGGTCATCCGATTGCAGGTGCCGAACATACCGGTGTGTATGCAGGTAAAGTCGATTTATTTGCCAATCATAAAGTGATTTTGACACCACTTCCAAGCAGTGGCGACTGGGCCGTGGATAAGCTGATTCAACTGTGGCAAGCGGCAAAGGCGGAAGTCATTTGCATGGATGTGGAAAAGCACGATGAAGTGCTGGCACATACCAGTCATCTTCCGCATTTAATGGCATTTAACCTGGTTGAGCAACTGGCGAATCGAGAAGATAATCTGGATATTTTCCGTTATGCTGCAGGAGGCTTCCGCGATTTTTCGCGCATTGCAGCCAGTGATCCACAGATGTGGCATGACATCTTTTTTGCCAATAAAAAAGCAATTTTAAATGCGGTCGATGGATTTGAACAGCAACTTGCCGAAATCCGTAAACTGATTGAAAACGAAGATTCACAAGCATTGATGGGATTGCTTGAACATGCACAAGCGGCACGTCAGCATTTCAATCACATGCTCTCTAAGAAACCCCTGATGGAGAAAAATAAAGTGACACAACAATTTACCATTTTGCCAGGTGTTAAAAAATTCCAGGGTAAATTTACCGTGCCAGGTGACAAATCTGTGTCACATCGCTCTATCATGTTTGGTGCGATTGCGGAAGGTACAACGCACGTGACAGGTTTCTTGGAAGGTGAAGATGCTTTAGCGACGCTTCAGGCATTCCGTGCTATGGGCGTTAGCATTGAAGGGCCTAAGAATGGTGAAGTGACCATTCATGGTGTTGGGATCAATGGTTTAAAAGCACCGGCAAGTGCCTTGTACATGGGTAACTCAGGAACTTCCATGCGCCTGCTTTCAGGTATGTTGGCTGCACAGCAATTTGATTCTGTGATGACGGGCGATGCGTCATTGTCTAAACGTCCAATGGAGCGTATTGCCAAACCATTACGTGAAATGGGTGCACAGATTCAAACCACAGGTGAGCGTGGTACACCGCCAGTTTCAATTACTGGCAGCCAAAACCTTCAAGGTATTCACTACGATTTGCCAATGGCATCGGCTCAAGTGAAATCAGGTATTTTATTGGCGGGTCTTTGGGCAAATGGTGAAACTTCGGTGACCGAACCTGAACCAACACGTGACCATACTGAACGTATGCTGCGCGCTTTTGGTTATGAAGTGAAAACTGAAGGCAATCGTATTTCACTGCAAGGTGGCGGTAAATTGGTTGGGACTGAAATTCAGGTGCCATCTGATATTTCATCTGCTGCGTTTTTCATGGTCGGTGCAGCCATTACTGAAGGTTCAGATGTAACACTTGAAGCGGTCGGTATTAACCCAACCCGTACTGGTGTGATTGAAATCCTGAAACAAATGGGTGCTGACTTAACTGTAGAAAATGAACGTATTGCAGGCGGTGAGCCAATTGCCGATATTCGTATTCGCGGTACGCGCACCTTGAAAGGTATCCATATGCCGGAAGATCAAGTGCCGCTAGCGATTGATGAATTCCCGGCACTGTTTATTGCAGCTGCATGTGCAGAAGGTCAAACCATTTTGACTGGTGCTGCAGAGCTTCGCGTTAAAGAATCTGACCGTATTCAAGTGATGGCAGATGGCTTGAAAACCATGGGCATCGACTGCACCCCAACTGATGACGGCATTATTATTGAAGGTAAAGGCAAATCAGGTGACTGGTCTGCAATCTTCAATGGTGGTGAAGTTGAATCACATCATGATCATCGTATTGCGATGAGTTTTAGTATGGCGGGCTTGCGTACTTCAGGCGAAATCAAAATTATCGGTACAGAAACTGTGGCAACCAGTTTTCCGACATTCACTGAACTCGCAAATCAAGCAGGTTTAGCGATTCAGGTGAGTGAGTAATTAGTCTAATTTTGTAGATTTGTTAGAAAACAGCCAAGCTTTTGCTTGGCTGTTTTGTTTTTATTGCTTATGCTAAAACCATACAACAAGAATGTGTTTGGATGCACCGATGAGAAAATTACAATTTACTGCAAACTGTGAAAAGCATAATCATGTGTCACAGCAACCGAATGATTGTCATGTGACTCAGGAATATGTTGCAGATCTTTTGTCTAAAGAATTGGGTCAATACGGTTTTCAGACCTTGTCACAAAGTGGTGATCAGGTTGCTGTAAGTGTAGATAATCAATCCTTACCTTTATCTGTCACTTGCCAGAGTCATGATGCAGAAGGGCATTTGGTTTGCGAGATTACCTCGTACCCCGAGGAAGAACAGGATTGGCTAGATCGTATTACCGAACAAAGTTTATTGAATCAATTGGCGCAAGCGGTTGAAAACACCTTAAAAGAAGATGAATCTTTTAGTGAGTTTAAATGGACGACGGGCTAATCATAAAATATAAGTATGAATGCGGCTTTTATAAGTCGCATTTTTGTCTCATTTTAATTTTTAATGGATTATTTCTGGGATTTGCTCATCTTGTAAAAATAATAAAAAGCCCACTTAATAGAGATATTTTTGCTAGAAAATTAAATTAAAAAATGCATAAAAAAGACCATCTTCATGACGGTCTTTTTATTAATTTTCGATGCTGATTAAGCAATTAAAAAGCGAGAGATCGCAATACGCAATTGCTTTAAATATCCAGTAAAGAAATGGTTTGCACCCGGTAATATTGTCAATAAATGACGTTGTGGTTTAGCCCATTCGATTAAGTCAGATAATAAAGTGACTTCATCGGCTTCACCATGGATAAACAAAATATCACCTTTAATGGCAGGGGTAACATAATGGCGTAAACCTGCCACAGTTGCTGTTGGTAAACCACATAAAATCAATTGCTTCGGTTTAATTTCATCAGGCAAGGCATGGAAACATTTTGCCATCACATGTGCGCCAAAACTAAAGCCACCCGCATAAAAAGGCAGGCTGATATGTTTACTGCGAATTTGTTTAATGGCTTCTAGCATATCATCAGTTTCACCATGGCCTTCGTCATGCAGGCCATCACTTTGACCTGAACCGCGAAAACTCGGACGATAGACAATGCAACCGCGCTCAAGAAACATTTGAGCCAAAAGCGTGGGTACCTTATGCTGCGGATTACCGCCTTGCAAGGGATGGGGGTGACATACAACCGCGAATCCTTTCACTTCACCCTGTGGATAATCAACAAAAATTTCAAGTTGACCAGCAGGGCCTTGAATGAAAATTTGCTCGGACATATAACAACCGACGGATAACAGGAGAATGAGATATTTTACCGATAATGTTCAGTAAAAACACAAATTGGAAATAAAATAAGTCTACTGTTATAGTTTGTTTAATTATTTTTTGATCAGGTTATTCATGCTCGCCTTAATTTCTCCTGCCAAGACTTTAGATTATGAATCTGCACTACCAACCGATGCGCATACCTTACCAAGATTGCTGGAACATTCACAAGAACTTATAGACGTAAGTCGTAAACTGTCTGCTACAGATATCTCCAATTTAATGAGCGTGAGTGAAAAAATCGCCAAATTGAATGTGGAACGTTTCAACGATTGGCAGTCTGAGTTTAATTTTTCCAATGCGCGTCAGGCTTTATTTGCTTTTAAAGGTGATGTTTATACCGGTTTAGATGCCTATGATCTGAATGATCAACATATTGAATTTGCACAAAATCATTTACGCATGTTGTCTGGGCTTTATGGTTTGTTGCGTCCTTTAGATTTGATGATGCCGTATCGTTTAGAAATGGGCACAAAATTGCAAAATCCACGGGGTCATAACTTATATCAATTCTGGGGCGATCGCATTACCAGTTTAATCAATGATGATTTGGAACAAGCTAATTCAGAATTGTTGGTCAATATTGCGTCGGATGAATATTATAAGTCAGTCATCGAGCGCAAAATTAAAGCCGAAATCATTAAGCCTGTGTTCTTAGATCAAAAAAATGGCAAATACAAAGTGATCAGCTTTTATGCGAAAAAAGCACGGGGTTTGATGGCGCGCTATATTATCGAAAACCAGCTCAATAAGGCGGAAGACTTAAAATCATTTAATACTGATGGTTATTATTTTGATGCTGAAAGTTCCCTTAAGGGTGAATTAGTGTTTAAGCGTGATGAGCAACAAGCTGCTTAAGGATGTTTTTGCAGGCAATAAAAAATCCCGAAACTAATCGGGATTTTTTTAAGGGTTAAAAGAATAATTTTTATAATGATTAAGTGTTCATATTTAAATGCAGAAAAATGATTTGAAAAAATGTGTTTTTTGTCACGGTTTTTATAGCTATTTGTTATTATAATGAAAAGTTGTTTAAATAATAAAATTTTGTTATGAAAAAGTTGTTAATTCCAGTCCTCATTTTTGTAGTGCTAGTACTTGGATATTGTGTTTATCAGGATTCAGAAATGAAAAAACAGAAAGAAGTGAATCAGTTGATAAGAAGTGAATCAGTTGATTCTTGATGCTCATCAGTCACTCAATATCGTAGATTCCAATCCCAATAATTTTATTTCTAACGATGAGGTTGAGGTCGTTCCAGCTCATTCTTCAAATCGCTTCATTGCTAAATCAAGTGAACTTTAGTCGTGTAGTACGGATTCATAAATTTTAAATTGTTGTTATCTTATTGAATTTTATTGAATAATAAATTTTAGAAACAATAAAAAATCATTGTGCTATAATTTGCCACGACCATAATTGAATCATCATGTTTATTTAATAAGTATATGATTTATTTAAGCTAAGTAGAGCTGCATAACTTTTATGCAGCTTTTTTGTTTACAATTTTTGTCATTTGACTGTTTTAGCTCCAATGAAAAATTGTTTAATCTACTTGTTTTTAAATGGAAAAATTGGCATATCCATTGCTTTGACATCTATAAAATTAATGATGATTCGACGTAGCGGATCATTAATTTTATAGCGTGCTGACGGCATAAAGTTTACTTACCGGGGTAAAGTCATGACGACTCCTAATCCATCTTCAGAGAATATGCTTGAACGCTTATTTAAGTTAAGCGAAAACAAAACCAGTTTTCGCACAGAAGTTCTTGCAGGTGTAACCACTTTCTTAACGATGTGTTACATCATTATTGTCAATCCAATGATTTTGTCCGAAACAGGCATGGATCATGGGGCTGTCTTTGTCGCAACCTGTCTGGCAGCCGCAATCGGTTGTTTGGTGATGGGGCTTGTTGCGAATTATCCAATCGCACTTGCTCCGGGTATGGGCTTGAATGCTTACTTTACCTATTCGGTGTGTATGGGTATGGGTGTGCCTTGGCAAACTGCACTGGCTGCTGTGTTTGTATCAGGTTTGATCTTCATTGCGATCAGCATGTTTAAAATTCGTGAAGCCATTGTCAATGCGATTCCAATGTCATTAAAACTGGCGATTGGTGGTGGTATTGGTATGTTCCTGGCACTGGTTGCTTTAAAAAATGCCGGTATTATTGTAGATAATCCTGCAACCTTGGTGGGCTTGGGTGATTTAAAACAACCTTCAGTACTGCTGGCTTTGCTTGGTTTCTTAATGGTTGTAGTGATGCACCACTTTAAAGTGCGTGGCGCGATTATTATCAGTATTTTAGTCATTACTGCTATTGCTACAGCATTGGGTTATAACCAATTTCAAGGCGTGGTTGGTCAGATTCCATCTATTGCCCCAACATTCCTGCAAATGGACTTTCAAGGCTTGTTCACTGCTAGCTTGGTGGGCGTGATCTTTGTATTCTTTTTGGTCGATTTGTTCGACTCAACAGGCACATTGGTGGGTGTATCACACCGTGCAGGTTTATTGAAAGACGGTAAATTACCGCGTTTGAAAAAAGCACTTTTTGCGGATTCAACTGCAATTGTTGCAGGTGCGGCTTTGGGTACATCTTCAACAACACCTTATATTGAATCATCTGCAGGTGTTGCAGCCGGTGGTCGTACAGGTTTAACCGCTGTTGTTGTTGGCGTTATGTTCTTGTTATGCCTATTTTTAGCACCACTTGCGCAATCTGTACCAAGTTTTGCTACAGCACCCGCCTTACTATTTGTGGGTGTGTTGATGATTCAGGGTATCGTGCACATTGACTGGGAAGACGTCACTGAAGCAGTTCCTGCCTTTTTAACCATCGTATTTATGCCTTTTGCATACTCAATTGCAGATGGTATTGCGATGGGTTTCATCAGCTATGCACTAATCAAGTTATGTACAGGTAAGGCAAAAACTGTTCCATATATGGTATGGATTATTGCTGTACTTTGGGCATTGAAATTTGCTGCATTTGGTGGCTAATTCACCAAATTCACACTAGGGTGTAAATTCAGTTTGCACCCTTTTTTATTTTTGAAAAAAGTTTTATAAGGATAAGATATGAATCAACTTGAGCTTATTCAAGCGCTGCCAAAAGCAGAGTTACACGTACATATTGAAGGGACTTTTGAGCCTGAACTCATGTTCGCCATTGCTCAACGTAACCATATTGATATTCCGTATAAATCTGTAGATGAAGTGAAACAGGCCTACAACTTCCACAATCTGCAATCTTTCCTCGACATTTATTATGCAGGTGCTAATGTTTTGGTGCTCGAGCAAGACTTTTATGATTTGGCTTGGGCATATTTTGAAAAATGCGCTGCAGATAAAGTCGTACATACTGAAATGTTCTTCGATCCACAAACGCATACGGATCGTGGCGTGGCATTTGCAACCGTGATGAATGGGTTGCAACGTGCCTGTGATGATGCAAAAGCTAAATTTGGTATTACCTCGCATTTAATCATGTGTTTCTTGCGTCATTTAAGTGAAGAAGCGGCATTTAAAACTTTAGAACAAGCCTTGCCATTTAAAGATCAAATTATTGCCGTGGGTCTGGATTCGAGCGAAGTGGGGCATCCACCCTCTAAGTTTGAACGTGTATTTGCCAAAGCGCGTGAAGAAGGCTTTTTAGTGGTTGCACATGCCGGTGAAGAAGGTCCGGCCGAATATGTATGGGAAGCTTTGGATTTGCTTAAAGTGAACCGAGTGGATCATGGTGTACGTTCAGAAGAAGACCCTAAACTGATGCAACGTTTAATTGCGGAAAAAATGCCTTTAACGGTGTGTCCTTTAAGTAACTTAAAGCTCTGCGTTGTCGATGATATGGCACAGCACAATATCCGTCGTTTATTGCAACAAGGCGTGCATGTGACTGTAAATTCGGATGATCCGTCGTATTTTGGTGGATATATGAATGACAACTTTATTGCGATTGCTGAAGCTTTGGATTTATCCAATGATGAACTTAAACAATTGGCTAAAAATTCATTTGAAGCATCATTTATTTCTGATGCAGAAAAGCAAAAATGGTCACAACAGATAGATGCTTTGGTGTAATCCATTCCTTTAAGAATGCTTTTGAATTGAGCAGATTGATACATTGATCTGCTCAATCATTTTTTGTTAAAAATTAGGTTTTATTTTGAAAAAGAGTCTGTGCTGGATATCTGTTATTGCTTTGTTGGTTGGTTCTGTATCAGTTTTTGCGACGGATAAAAATTCTACTTTAACGCAGAAAATGTTGAAACCAGTGGTTGAACAAGGTTGTAAAAGTGAATTAAATGATTCGAAAATTTGGCAATCGGCGGCCTTGTTTATGAGTTCAGAACGTCAAAGTTCGGTGCAGAAACAAATCTGTGGCTGTGTGAGTGACAATGCGCTGAAAGATGTGTCTGCGAAAGATTTGGCAATGGCATCGTTTAGTGAAGAGGCTAAACATAGTCTGATTAAACAAGCCGTGTTAAATAGCGTTAAAGGTTGTGCTCAAGAAGCTTTGAAGTAAGTTTTAATTAAGAAAAAGCCGCATCTGTGTATAAACTGATGCGGCTTTTTTATTGGGTGCTATTTGGCTATTTTTCTTGTCGAGTCATACTGCGTAAAATATTATCTTTATCGATAAAATGATGTTTTAAAGCAGCAGCGATATGTCCTGTCACGAGAAATCCGGCAAACCATGACAAATAAATATGTACAGGCTTAACAATGGCTAACAGTTCAGGATTGTCTTGAACTAGACGCGGGATTTCAAATAAATATAAAACAGGTGCAGGATGTCCAGCACTCCAGCTAAATAAACAGCCGGTAATCGGTAAGGCGAGCAACATTACATATAAAGCCAAATGCCCAAGATGTGCCAAGACTTTCATTGATGGCGACATAGTGTCTGGCAGTTGTGGAACGGGGTGGGTATAGCGCCAAAACAGACGAATCAATACCAGAAATATAATCGTTGTCGCGATGTTTTTATGTAAGGTGATGACTTGACCTTTAAAACTGCCATCAACATCATAGCTTAAAAAATTTCCGCTATAAAAACCAATGAACCATGCGGCAATGAAAATAACCGCCATTAGCCAATGAAGCATTTGTGCTGTACGGGTATAGTATTGTGAAGTGCTTGTCATGTTAAACCAACATGTAATTTATAAGTCTAAGCATGCTAATCAAACAGCGTATTTAAAAAAATGGTGAATATGGAACGATGCGTATAATTCTTGCAACGCTGAAAGCTGTATTGTTTTTAGACAGACAACCCTCGCATGGAAAATTCATTTGAAATATACATTTCTTCTAAGGCAAAGTTTCGGCAGAATATGCCCAACAGATTTTATAACAAAGGATTTAACTGTGAAAAAATTAATTGCTGTACTTGCACCTTTAACTTTAGCGCTCACTGCATGTGTGTCAACTGGCACAACTACAGGTACAACGGGTTCAACAGGCACGCAATCAGCAACTCAGCAACTCGGTAATGCTGCAATTAAAATTGCAATTAATGCAAAATGTACAACCGAGTTGAATAATATTGCTGCATGGCAAACTGCGACTAAATTGATGACTGCAACTCAAAAACAAAATATTCAGTCTGAAATTTGTGGTTGTGTAAGTGAAAAAGCGCCACAAAGCGTAACAGCTGTAGATTTGGCAACCGCAGCGATTGATCCGGCAGCGCGTACGACAATTGTTTCAAATGCAGTCACTAAAACCATTAATGCCTGTGTCGCTGAAGCAGTACAATAATCGTTAATGAAGTAATAAATAGGCTGACTTGTTCAGCCTCTTTTTTTGTAGGTAGATAGGTTATGAAAATCGCTGGTGCAGATGAAGCAGGGCGTGGCCCACTTGTGGGTTCAGTTGTTGCAGCTGCAGTTATTTTAGATCCCAACAACCCGATTGAGGGCTTAAATGATTCTAAAAAACTCACTGAAAAAAAACGTGAGAAGCTATTTGTAGAAATACAGGAAAAAGCCCTGGCTTGGGCCATTGCTGAAGCGAGTCATGAAGAAATTGACGAGATCAACATTCTTCAGGCGTCATTGTTGGCTATGCGCCGCGCTGTAGAAGCTTTAAACATACAACCTGAGCATGTGTTGGTGGATGGAAATAAAGTCCCACAGGGCTTAACAATGAGCTGTGATGCAGTTGTGGGTGGTGATGCTATACATGCAGAAATTTCAGCTGCCAGTATTTTGGCAAAAGTAACGCGTGACCATCAAATGGTAGAGCTTGATCAGCAATATCCGCATTTTGGCTTTGCCAAACACAAGGGTTATCCAACCAAAGCCCATTTTGAGGCGATTGCGCAACATGGTGTCATTGATCAGCATCGTCGCAGTTATGCACCGGTCAAAAAAGCCTTGGCTTTACTTGAACAAAACTAATGTCCAGATAAATTTAAAGCGGCTTATGTAAGCCGCTTTAGGAGAAAGACATTTAATCTTTAACGATTAAAGTCATTCTGGGTATTCTGTGGGAGATTATCTTCTTCAAAAGAAGGTTGATAATCTTGATCGAGATGTTGAAGATGTTCGTGCATAGCGCGTTCATGTTGAATACGTTGGTAAATTTCTTCACGATGAACGGATACTTCTTTTGGAGCATTTACGCCAATACGAACTTGATTTCCTTTAACCCCAAGCACAGTTACACTGACTTGGTCCCCAATCATTAATGTTTCTCCGACACGTCTAGTCAGAATCAGCATGTTTATCTCCTTGCAAAATGCTAAACCTGCAATTGATCTAAAATGTAAAAAGCACAACCTTAAATATCAAAGAAAATTTTAACAAAGCAATGTGACAAACCTCGTCCCATATATCATCTGGTTAAAATTTTCTTAAAAGCACATGGCTAATATAACAGAGCCACTATAAGAAAAACTATAGTGGCTCTGTTTTTTTCTACTTTTTTAAAAACTGTCTAACAATGACAATTTGTGACACATTTTCCGATGTTATGCACGTACGCTTGATTCACCAGATTCACGGTCTAAACCGAAAGCAGTGTGAAGAGTACGTACAGCAAGTTCTAAATAATTTTCTTCAATGATCACGGAAATCTTAATTTCTGAGGTAGAGATCATTAAAATATTGATACCTTCTTCAGCCAGGGCAGTGAACATTTTGCTTGCCACACCAGCATGTGAACGCATACCTACACCCACAATCGATACTTTTACGATGTCAGAACGCGTTGCAACTTCACGTGCACCAATTTTTTTCGCGGTATCTTCAAGAATTGTTTTGGCTTTGGCTAATTCACCACGGTTAACCGTAAAAGTGAAATCAGTTGTACCATCTTCTTCAACGTTCTGGATAATCATATCCACTTCAACGTTCGCATCGCCAATTGGACATAAGATTTTAGCTGCAATACCCGGTTCATCAGGCACACCTAGAATCGTTAATTTTGCTTCGTCACGGTTAAATGCGATACCAGAGATGATTGGCTGTTCCATGTTGTCTTCCAATTCAGTAGTAATAAGAGTGCCGACGTTTTGTTTAAAGTCTTCGTCAAATGCGCCATCATTGTCATTATCAAAACTTGATAATACGCGTAAAGGCACTTGGTATTTACCAGCAAATTCAACTGAACGAATTTGAAGAACTTTAGAACCCAAAGATGCCATTTCCAGCATTTCTTCAAAAGAAATACGATCAACTTTTTTTGCTTTAGGTGCAACACGAGGGTCGGTGGTATAAACACCATCCACGTCTGTATAAATTTGGCATTCATCTGCTTTGAGTGCGGCAGCAAGTGCAACACCTGAAGTGTCTGAACCACCACGACCTAAAGTTGTGGTATTGCCTTGTTCATCAAAGCCTTGGAAGCCAGCAACTACCAGCACACGACCTGCGTCTAGATTTTCAGTTAAAACATCAGTATCAATCGCTTCGATACGTGCTTTAGTGAATGCACTATCCGTTTTAATGCCAACTTGGCGACCAGTGAGTGACTTTGCTTCAACCCCAATAGAGTTGAGTGCCATCGCTAACATAGAAATCGTAACCTGTTCACCCGTAGAGACCATTTGGTCAAGTTCACGAGGATCAGGGGTTTCGGTAATGGCCTTCGCTAAAGCAAGCAGACGATTGGTTTCGCCACTCATTGCTGAAACGACAACCACCACCTTGTGGCCGTGGTCACGCCAGCGCTTTACACGACGAGCAACATTTAAAATGCGCTCGGGAGTACCCATAGAGGTACCGCCATATTTTTGAACGATTAATGCCATAGTTGTTCCATAAAAGCCATGACCCTGATGTACCTATCAGGGTCCGTTACACAAAAAGTGAAGTCTTTATTTTGCCTCAAGCCAGGCAGTTAAATCTGCCATTACTGGTGCAAACTTCTCGTTAAGTGGCGCGCCACCTTGTGCCAAGTCAGGTTTACCACCACCTTTACCACCGAGTTCGGTAGCCAAGTGTTTGATGATGTCACCTGCTTTAATGTTTGCAGTGAAATCTTTTGCTACAGATGCAAGCAGGCTAACTTTATCGCCCTCTACACCTGCAAGCACGATCACTGCATTGTCTAATTTAGATTTCACACCGTCATGCAGGTTGCGAAGTGATTTCGCATCCATGTTTTGCACGGTGGTAATCAATGTCGAACGACCAGCAATGGTTTGAACTTGGCTTAAAAGTTCAGCTGCCTGGAAGTTCGCAAGTTTTTGGTTCAGTTGCTCAATTTGTTTTTGCAATTGATGAGCAGTTTCAACAACAGCTTCAACTTTTTCTACCGTTTGATGATTTTGTGCTTTTAACAGACCATTGATGTATTGAACATCACGATCGGTTTTTTGCGTCACTTCAATTGCTTTGGTACCTGTTACCGCTTCAATACGACGTACACCTGCTGCAACACCACCTTCAGAGGTGATTTTGAACAAGCCGATGTCACCCGTGCGTTTCACATGAATACCACCACAAAGTTCGATCGAGAAGTTTTTATCTTCAGTGATTGAACCCATAGAAAGTACACGTACTTCGTCACCATATTTTTCACCGAACAACATCATCGCGCCTTTTTCTTTGGCAGATTCGATGTCTAGAAGTTCAGTAGATACAGCAGTGTTGGCAATCACTTCGCGGTTAACAATACGTTCAACTTGTTGAAGTTGTTCAAATGACACCGGTTGATCGTTGGCAAAGTCAAACCGCAGGATGTCGCTTGCAACCAGTGAACCTTTTTGTTGTACATGTGAACCCAAAACTTGACGTAGGGCAGCATGTAAAAGGTGAGTCGCAGAGTGGTTACGCGCAGTTGCAGCACGAATGTCAGCTTTAACAGTGGCTTCAACGTTTTGAGAAGCTTTTAAGCTACCCATGGTCACGATACCTTGGTGTACAAATGCACCACCAGACTTTTTGGTATCTTGAACTTCGAAAATACCGGTATCGTTTTTGAAGATCCCTGTATCACCGATTTGACCACCGCTTTCTGCATAGAAAGGCGTTTGGTTCAATACGATGAGCGCTTCGTCACCCTCAAAAACTTCATCAACTTGTTCGCCATCTTTATAGATTGCAACAATTTGACCTTGACCTTGAGTTGCGTCATAGCCTTCAAATTGAGTTTCGCCTTCAACTTTTACAATGCTGTTATAGTCAACTGCGAATTTACCTGCATCACGTGCGCGTTGACGCTGTGCAGCCATTTCAACTTCAAAGCCAGCTTCATCAATGCTTAAATCACGTTCACGTGCGATGTCAGCGGTTAAGTCAGTCGGGAAACCGTAAGTGTCGTATAGTTTAAATACTGTTTCGCCAGGAATCACATTGCCTTTTAAGTGAGTCAATTCGCCTTCAAGCAATTTCAAACCTTGCTCTAAAGTTTTTGCGAATTGTTCTTCTTCTTTGAGCAATAACGCTTCGATACGTGCTTGGTTGGCTGCAAGTTCAGGATAAGCTTCACCCATCACTGCGATTAAAGGTTGCAACATTTTGTGGAAGAATGAACCAGTCGCACCCAATTTGTTACCGTGACGAACGGCACGACGAATGATACGACGAAGTACATAACCACGACCTTCATTTGAAGGGTTTACACCGTCAGCAATCAGGAAGCAGCATGAACGTGCGTGATCCGCTACAACTTTTAAAGATGCAGGGTAATCAACAGGTTTGTTATTTGCAGCAGCTTCGGCTTCAATGGCAGTGGTATCCATGCCAATGATTTCTGCAGCTGATTTGAGTAGGTGTTGGAATAAGTCGATTTCGTAGTTTGAGTTTACGTGTTGTAAAACTGCAGAAATACGTTCCAAGCCCATACCTGTATCTACAGAAGGCGCTGGAAGAGGGTGCAATACGCCATCCGCAGTACGGTTAAACTGCATGAATACGTTGTTCCAGATTTCAATGAAACGGTCGCCATCTTCTTCAGGTGTACCCGGTAGGCCACCCCAAATATGGTCGCCATGGTCAAAGAAAATTTCAGAACATGGACCGCAAGGACCGGTATCGCCCATTGCCCAGAAGTTATCAGATGCGTATTGACCACCTTTATTATCGCCAATACGGATGATGCGAGATGCATCTAGGCCGATTTCTTTGTTCCAGATCTCAAAGGCTTCGTCATCGGTGTGGTAAACGGTTGCATACAATTTTTCTTTAGGAAGGCCAAGCCATTCTTCGTTAGTCAAAAAGTCCCAAGCAAATTTGATGGCATCACGTTTAAAGTAATCACCAAATGAAAAGTTACCTAACATTTCAAAGAATGTATGGTGACGTGCGGTATAACCGACATTGTCCAAGTCGTTGTGTTTACCACCGGCACGTACACATTTTTGTGAAGATGTTGCGCGAACATAATCACGTTTTTCCAACCCCAGGAAGCAGTCTTTAAACTGGTTCATCCCGGCATTGGTAAACAATAAAGTCGGGTCATTGGCGGGTACTAGTGAACTCGACGCGACACGTGTATGCCCTTGCGATTCAAAGTAACGCAAAAATGCTTCACGAATTTCAGCTGATGTCATAAAACGAGTACTCACAACCAAGTCACTCCATATTTCGTATTGGCGAGTAGTGTACCGAGCATTTTCATGCAAAATGAACGGCCTCAGTACACTGGGCTTAAAATTTTAAAACGCCAAATTATAACGGAAAAACCCTCATGCACCAATCACTTTAAGGCGAATTAATAACAATTATGTCTAATCACTATATAGGCATATTGAGAGAAATCTATAGCTTGATTTACAGCTTGGTCTTGTTTTTAAATTTCATGAAGGGTTGAGTGAATATTTTTATATTGCAAGAATTGGTGATGGTCTGGTTTGAAATAAATAGCACAAGTGGGATAGGGAATGATTAACACAACCATATTTCATAAATTGATGTACAGAAATGGTATCGGTATTTGATTAAAATCCATTAACATAGGCACGTGTTTACATCTACCCAAGAGTTAAGGATATCTAATGCAACGAGTAGCCATTAATGGTTTCGGGCGAATTGGTCGCAATGTATTACGTGCTTGGTTTGAAAATCCCAAGGATTTTCATTTTGACATTGTTGCGATTAATGATGTTGCAGATGTAGAGACTTTAGTTCATTTATTTAAATACGATACAACTCATGGGCGCTTTAAAGGCAAAGTCGAAGTGCTGCTGGAAAATGAACAGATTTTTCTGCATATTTCAGCCGGTTTGGCGCAATTAAAAGTACAGGTATTCTGTCAGGGGCAGCCTGAACTCTTGCCTTGGAATAATTTAAATATTGATGTGGTACTTGAATGTACCGGCTTGTTTCGTTCACGTGAAGCGGCAACCAAGCATATTACCGCAGGGGCGAAGCGCGTCATTATTGGCGCTGCACCTTTTGACAGTGTGGATGCTGCCATTGTCTATGGCGTCAACCATTATGAAGTTAAAGACAGCGATCAAATTATTTCCAGCGTATCCTGTACCACCCAAGCCTTGGTTCCTTTAGTTAAAATCATTGATGATGCTTTTGGGATTGATACCGCTTTGATGACAGAAATTCATGCGGTAACGGCTGATCAGTCGGTACTGGATCATGCGCATCGTGACCTGCGTCGAGCACGAGCTTCTGGGCAAAATATTATTCCAACTACATCTTCAGCATTGGCTGCATTAAAACGTGTGATGCCTAAAATGGAAGACCGGATTGATGGTTATTCCATTCGTGTACCCACCATTAATGTAGCGGCTATTGATTTAACTTTTGTTGCTCAATCGCATGTCACAGTGCATAAAATTAATGAAGTCCTGATCAAGTCGGCACGGCATGATTATGCGGAAATTATGGATGTGACAGATGAGCCTTTAGTATCGTCTGATTTTAATCATTCACCTTATTCTTTAATTGTGGATTTAAGCCAAACCATGGTGGTTGGACATCAAGCGAAAGTCTTGGCTTGGTATGATAATGAGTGGGGTTATGCCAATCGTCTGCTGGACTTATGTGAGTCATTTACATCATAAAGTTGATGTGCTTTAGATATCTGGTGTGTCTTGGTTTTGAGGAATAATTTTTTGTTTTTATTATTAGGTCACACCATTGAACGGGCTTGCCTTGATTGATTAATGCCTGAGCGAGTGGTTTGCCTTGGATCGGATAAATGGCAATAGCAGCTCGTTTGAATATTTCAGTATCATGAGGTTGCTAGATAGGGCATTTCATTGATTCATTGTTTTATGCTTAAAGCATTTGCCTTTTAGGGGGTGATGAAGTTCTAAAAATAGAACAAATCTTAATAAATTGATTATATAAACACCAATAAAATGATGTTCTAATCACTTTTGATAGATCAATAAATATAAAATTTAACTTAATAAAAATATAATCTGAAAAGCAAGTTGAAATAATTTTTTGATAGGTTTGGGAAAAAGCTGAGCTTGTTTACAGTGATTTTTAAATAGGAAAAATAAATTGCTTAAATTAAGCTTTTAAAAAATTCACTTCATTAATTCGCCATGATGTTGAATAATAACTAAATAAAATAAGAGCATCTACCTATGTTGATATTTATATGGAGTTTTATTCTCCTTTTAGCCATAGCCGTGATTTTTTTGATTTGGGCGCAATTTAGCAATCAAAATGATGTGTTAAGTGAAACTCAAATGAACCTGCAACTCGAAGAAAAAGTGATTCATTTGGAAGAGAATTTAAAGAAAACCTTGGAAATTATGCAGGACTTGGCCAAAAAAATGCATATTCAGCAACAAGTACTCGATAAAACCACCAATAAACTCAGTCAAGTCGAGTTGCAAAATGCTGAATTGGTCGGGTTGTTAGCAAAGGCAGTTAATTCCTCGGACAGACCATCTATATAAGTTCATCCTCGTTAGGATTTTAAGTAAGAACGAATCTTAAAATGGCTGCCGAATTGAAAAATATGTGGCTTTGGTGGATTCGGCGAAAGTTAATTTGGGTTTAACACTTTTTGCACGCATCTGGCTGAAAATTCAGGGCGCTGAAACAGTAGATCAGTTTGTAGATGCGATTCAGGATATGCCTGAAGTCGTAGAATGCCAATTGATGGCAGGGGATTGTGATTTCTTCTTGCGAATTGTAGTGGCTGATCAGGATGCATACCGTAAGTTTCAGATTCATCATTTAAATAAAATTTCAGGTCTGCAAAATATGAAAACTGAAATTCCATTACAAAAGATTAAACAAACCACTGAGTTGCCCTTGGGTTAATAATAAACAGTTTTAGAATCATCTTTGAGCGGTATGAGTGCTTGAATCGAATTGGGCTATTTTTGTCTGATTAAACAATAAGTATTCTGCCTGTTTTTGTGAAAAAGTCAGGTGCACAGCTAAAACTATCGTGCTAGACTAGGAGAAATCGGGTGTGCTCCCGATTTTTTTATGCGGATAACTTCCGCTCTGACAGAATTTAGGTTTACAACATGCCCATTTCAGAGACATGGTTATTACCTGATGGTGTAGCTGATGTATTACCAGAACAGGCGCAAGTGATTGAAACTTTGCGTCGTGACGCACTAGATTTCCTCGCATCTCGAGGTTATCAATTGGTGTACACGCCATTTATCGAATACATCGAATCTCTATCTTCTCTTTCAGAATCGAATCAAGATTTAGACTTAGCCACTTTTAAAGTCATCGACCAGTTATCCGGTCGTTTACTTGGTGTGCGTGCCGATATGACACCACAAGTGGCTCGTATTGATGCGCATGTACATCCAGTAGATGGTGTGGCTCGTTACTGCTATGCAGGAACGGTTTTACATACGAAACCACAAGGGTTTAATACCACACGTGCACCCCTACAATTAGGTGCAGAGCTATTTGGTTCGGACAGTATTGATGCTGATGTCGAAATGGTTGATGTCATGCTGGGCTTAATTGAAAAAGCCGGCTTGGCAGAAGGTATCCATCTAGATTTAGGGCATGTCGGCTTATTCCGTAGTTTAGTGAAACATGCGGGTTTGACTAAAGCTGTTGAAAGTCATCTTTCAGATCTTTATCAACGTAAAGCATTACCTGAACTTGCTGAATTTACCCAAGAATTAAAATTTGGAGCAGATTTTTATACACTAGGTCGCTATTCAAGTGATCTGGATGCATTACAAGCCAATTTAAGTGCTGAAATTTTCGCAGATGAAGCGTTCAAGCAAGCCTTTGACACTTTGAAAACAACTCAAATCGAAATCCAGTCACGTTGGCCAAATCTGCATATTGGTATTGATGTTGTAGAATTACGTTCATACCATTATCACACGGGTTTAATGTATGCAGTTTATGCACCAAACCGTGCGGCTCCACTGGCTCAAGGTGGTCGCTATGACGGCATTGGCGAACATTTTGGTCGTGCACGTCCCGCAACAGGTTTTTCGTGCGACTTATATGCGTTAAGCGCAGGTCAATTTAAAGATTTAAATGTGGTTGTTGCACCCAAGGGTACCGATGCAGATTTGCTTAAAGCAATTTCAAATGCACGTACACAAGGCTTTGGTGTAATTCAATTACTTGGAAATGACAGTTTAAACTCGGTACCGCATGCAACTCACCAATTGGTGAATGTGGCAGGTGAGTGGAAAGTCGAAAAGATTTAATGACCTGAATTGGTTTCAAGTCACCAATTCAAGTTTTCAATTTTAACAGCATGATGCAATGAGGCTATTATGGGCAAAAATGTTGTGGTACTCGGTACCCAATGGGGCGACGAAGGTAAAGGTAAAATCGTTGACCTGCTCACAGATCAAGCGGCTGCGGTAGTTCGTTACCAAGGCGGACACAACGCTGGTCATACACTCGTGGTTGGTGGTAAGAAAACTGTATTACACCTCATTCCATCTGGTATTTTACGTGATAACGTACTTTGCTTAATTGGTAATGGTGTTGTACTTTCACCTGCTGCATTAATCGAAGAAATGGACATCCTCGAGAAAGAAGGCGTTCCAGTTAAAGAGCGTTTACGTATTTCTCCAAACTGTCCTTTAATTCTTCCGAACCACATCGCGCTTGACCAAGCACGTGAGAAAAAACGTGGTAACGCGAAAATTGGTACTACGGGTCGTGGTATCGGTCCAGCGTATGAAGATAAAGTTGCGCGTCGTGCAGTACGTGTTGCTGACCTTGTACGTGGTGGTGATCATCTTAAAGCTCAACTTGAAGAGCTTCTTGAATACCATAACTTCCAATTGACTCAATTCTACGGCGTAGAAGCGGTTAACTTGGAAGACGTGATCGCGCTTTGCGACCAATGGCGTGAAGTAGTTGCTCCATTAGTTATGGACGTAACCAAAGAATTACATGATTACCGTAAAGCGGGCAAAAAAATCATGTTTGAAGGCGCACAAGGTTCACTTCTTGATGTTGATCACGGTACATATCCGTATGTAACGTCTTCAAACACCACTGCTGGTGGCGTAAGCTCAGGTTCTGGTCTTGGTCCTTTGCACCTTGACTATGTATTGGGTATTACCAAAGCATACACAACACGTGTAGGTGCTGGTCCGTTCCCAACTGAACTTGTTTACGATGCTGCGAACGATGTTGGTGATGCAATCGGTAAACACCTCGGAACTGTAGGTTCTGAATTTGGTGCGTCTACTGGTCGTCAACGCCGTTGTGGTTGGTTCGATGCTGAAATTCTTCGCCGCTCAGTAGATGTAAACTCACTTTCAGGTATTTGCTTAACTAAACTTGACGTTCTTGACGGTTTAGAAGAAGTGAAAATCTGTGTAGGTTATGAAGCTGCAGATTCTGGTTGTGTCGGTTCTTCTGATGCGATTGCATTCGAATCTTTAAAACCAATCTACGAAACTATGCCAGGTTGGTCTGAGTCTACTTTCGGTGCTAAAACATTAGAACAATTACCACAAGCTGCGATTAACTATGTTAAACGTCTTGAGCAATTGATCGAATGCCCAATCGATATCATTTCGACTGGTCCAGACCGTGAAGAAACCATTGTTTTACGTCATCCGTTTGATGCTTAATTTAAGCTGATACAACGATGATAAAAGGCCTCGCTATTTGCGGGGCTTTTTTTATATTCTTATTTTGAAAATGTACTGAGAGAATATATTGGGAGAAAATTTTGCCCAGACTAAAGTTGCATCAGAGAATACTGTTTAAATAACTGGCACTTGTTAGAATACCAAACATAAGATAAATGAAAGGTTGTGCGGGATGCATAAAAATATTTCAGGAACGATTTTTTATTCCTTATTATTTGCCATGGGTGGAGCGCCCACCATTGCGATGCTAATTATTCAGGCACAAACGCAAGATCCCAATATTATTTATACGGCATTTATCGGTTTAAGTGTAATTATTGCCTGCATTCTAGTTCCATTAATTCTGATTCAAAATGCTATTTTATTTTTTAAAAGAAAAAATGAGCAGCTTGAACAGAAAATTAAACCGATGTGCCAAGTGTATTTGGTTTTGAATGTTTTATGCCTTATTTATTGGCTTAGTTTTCAGTTTCTTAGATAAGCACAGTTACATAAATAATATGAATATGGAGGGAATAATAATTTAAAGCTTATCCACTATTCCATATAATCAGTTTAAAACTGATATCTGTTTTCAAGGTGGAGATTATTATAATGAATAGCAAACTCGTTTTAAGTTTGTGTGCGGCTAGTGTGATCACTATTTCAGGTTGTACCACTGTAGCAGAAATGGCAGGGGCAGATTCATCGACATTAAATGTAACAGCAGCACAAGGCTTTAATAAAACAGTTCAGGAAGCGAGTGCAAATAAAACTTTAGATACATCTTCAACGACTTATAAACGCATTAATTCTGTATTTATGCGTTTAAAACCTTATGGCGATCAAATCAATCAAACAGGCCAAAAGTTTGACTGGAAACTGGCTGTGCTAAAATCAGATCAGATTAATGCCTATGTGGCACCTGGTGGTAAAGTGGTGTTCTATACAGGTATCGTGAATAAATTGAATCTTACAGATGCAGAAATTGCGGCAGTAATGGGTCATGAAATGGTGCATGCTTTAGAGGAACACTCTAAAAATAAAATTGGTCAACAAGCATTAACTGACTTGGCTTTAAACATTGGTCTAAGCGCTGCTGGAAGTAATGTGGGTCAGTTGGGTACTGCTGCGGCGCAGTTGGGTGCGCAAGTGGGCGTAGGTTTACCTTTTTCACGTAGTTTAGAAAATCGTGCCGACCAAGGTGGTTTAATGCTGATGGCGCGTGCGGGTTATAATCCACAAGCTGCCATTACTCTTTGGGAAAAAATGAATAAACTGGAAGGTGCAGGAGGTGCATCATTCTTGTCTACTCACCCTTCAAATAGCCAACGTATTGAAGCAATGCGTAAAAACTTGCCAGCAGCTCAAGCGATTTATAACAAACGCTAATGGGTAGTTAGGTCATAAAAAAAAGGATGCTTTTTAGCATCCTTTTTTGCTTTTATTCCCTCCCCCTGTGGGATGAGCAGCACTGCTGCGCAAGGGGGGAGGGTAAATTATTTAGAAAATTTCATGCAATATAAAGTAGAGCTTTCTATTCCTAACTTTAGAAAATTGTTTTAATTCAATTTTCTAATTCTATTTTAAGCGGTGCTTAAGATGAAATTAGGGCGCAGGATTCGGCTGTTGACGGTGAATATCCTCAATACCTTGTAAAACTTCTGCCGATAAGTCAATTTCGAACGCTTGGATATTTTCTTTGAGTTGATCCAGATTGGTTGCACCAATAATGGTACTGGTCACAAAGAACTGCTGTTTAATAAATGCCAAGGACAATTGTGTCAGGGTTAAACCATGTCGTTCAGCAAGTTGAGCATATTGTTCGGTTGCCCATTCACTCTCTGGATTGCTATAGCGGCTAAAACGCGAAAATAGGGTGACACGTGCATTTTCGGGGCGCACACCATGACGGAATTTTCCAGTCAAATAACCGAAAGCTAAAGGTGAATAGGCAAGTAGTCCCACATTTTCATAATGGGCAATTTCTGACATGCCAATTTCATAGGTACGGTTTAATAGGCTATATGGATTTTGCACACTAACAAATTTTTCCAAGCCTAATTTTTCAGCCAAATGCAAAAACTTTAAGGTTCCCCAAGGGGTTTCATTGGAAAGGCCAATATAACGAATACGCCCTTTTTTAATTTCATCACTTAAAGCGCTCAAGGTTTCTTCTAAAGCGGTGATTTCTGCATTTTGATGGGCTTCAGTATTGCCATAACCGAGCTTGCCAAAGAAATTGGTTGGACGTTGTGGCCAATGCAGTTGATATAAGTCGATATAATCGCTTTGTAAGCGTTTTAAGGAGCCATCTATGGCTGAGCTGATCTCTACAGATGTGAAGCGAGTTTGCCCGTCACGGATGTGGCTGCCGCCTTGTGAGGGACCTGCTATTTTTGATGCAATAAAAAGCTGATCTCGATTGCCGCGCTTTGCAATCCAATTGCCCAGGATGGTTTCGGTTGCGCCTTGAGTTTCAGGCTTTGGCGGCACAGGATACATTTCCGCCGTGTCCCAAAAAAACAGACCTTGATCTAAAGCATATTCAAGTTGTTGAAAAGCCTCTGCTTGCGTATTTTGTTCACCAAAAGTCATGGTGCCTAAACAAATTTCAGGCACCAGAATTCCTGTATTGGCTAAAGGTTTGAGTTGCATAGCGCTTAGTCCTTGAATTTTTATCATGAAATTTTTAAATAGCCCATAAGGCTAACCGATTTTTTTCTCAAGATGAAATCATGAATAGTTTTAAAGTTGTCATAAAATTTACAAAAGGAGGTGAGTAAAAAATTATGCATAAAAAAAGCAAACCCTAAGATTTGCTTTTATCATGAGTGCTAAAGAATAAAAACTTATTCTGCGTCTGCAATCTCATCTACAGCTGCATTTGCATCTTCAGTTGAAACATCAAAAATAAGAATGGCTTTACCATCAGTTTCGATCATGCCTTGTTCTTCAAGCGTTTTTAAAACGCGACCCACCATTTCACGAGAACAACCGACGATACGGCCAATTTCTTGACGCGTGATACGGATTTGTCGGCCATTTGGTAAAATCATGGCTTCTGGTTGAGAAGAAAGGTCGATTAAGCAACGCGCAATACGACCAGATACATCAATAAAAGCCAGATCAGTCACTTTACGTGTTGTATTTTTTAAGCGACGAACAAGTTGAGCAAATACAGCATAGCTAAGATCTGGATACTGCTTGCTTAACTCGTGGAAGTTATCATAGGTAATTTCAGCAATTTCACAGACATCACGTGTACGGACTTCCGCAGTACGTTGTGGATTTGCTTCAAAGAGACCCATTTCCCCAAAAAAATCTCCCGCATTCAAATACGCAACCACAATTTCACGGTCATCATCTTCACGTAAAATAATGGATACTGAACCTTTTAAAATTAAATAAAGTGATTTTGATTCAGTGCCTGCGTCGATAATTGCAGTGCGTTTTGGATAGCGATTAATATATGCACGTTTTAATAATGCTTTGACTGACTCTGGTAATTGACCAGGAGAAAGTGCATCGGTGCTAAGTTGTGAAAAGCTTGCAGTCATGCTAACGGTTCCGAATATGGATAAGTAATAGATCGCACAGACCTAAAATGAACTTGTCACATAGAAGAGATGAAATTCCTTATCAACTCAATTTATGTTAGTGTACAGGTACTTCGTAAATTTATAGCTTTTTTCAGGTAGTTGCAATGCAAACAAGCGTACATTGGCTAGAGAATGTTGCTTTTGAAGCAAAATCAGAAAGTGGTCACCACATTGTCATGGATGGTGCTGAGGCCTATGGTGGTGAAAACCGTGGTCCACGTCCCATGGAGCTGATATTAATGGGACTTGGTGGCTGTGCTTCCTTTGATATTGTGACTATTTTAAAGAAATCACGCCAAGATGTGACTGGTGTAACATGTCAGTTAAAAGCGGATCGTGCTGATACGATTCCTGCGGTGTTTACCAAAATTCATTTACACTTTGTGGTGACGGGTAAAGCTGTGAAAGAAAAACAGGTGGCTAAAGCTGTTGAACTTTCTGCTGAAAAATACTGTTCAGCAAGCAAAATGTTATCCGATGGTGGTGTTGAAATTACCCACGATTTTGAAATTATTGAAGCTGTGTAATAAAAAAATTAATGGCAATTCACTTGGAATTGCCATTTTTCATGAACAATAAAACTTAAAATGATTCTATAAAATATAATCAGTACAATCTTAATGCAAAATTTTAAAAACCGATTTCATCACTTCCTGCTTTATTCAAATTCAATTTCCCAACTTAAACTAAAATCAAAACTTTGATCAATCAAATCAAATTCGTATATAAACTAAAAGCAAATATATATAGTTTTAAAATTTCACAGCCACATATGCTGAATAATCCATTATGTTAACCAAACATCATTATGAAATATATTTTGAATAGTATTTTATACACAAGATACTAAATTTAGCTTGAAAAAAGCCAAAGACATACCCATATTAGAATTAAGCTTTATGTTTTATTTTCGTTTCTTTAGTCTTTGAAATTTAAAATATTTTTTTTAAAAAATGTGTTGAAAAATATCAAAGCATTCCCATCTATTATCCAAATACAAAATTTGTTGTGAGGAAAATAAGAATGCGTTTTGAAAAATTTACAAATCGCTTGCAGCAAGCTTTATCAGATGCTCAATCTTTAGCAATGGGTAAAGACAATACCTCTATCGAAGGTATTCACATTTTATCGGTGCTCTTGCAGGAGCCTGCCAACATCAGCTTGTTACAACAAGCCGGGGCAAATCTACGAGATCTTCAGACTAAGCTACAACAAGCATTGAATGATGCAGCGACCATTGCCAATCCCACTGGAGATATTAATCTTAATCCTGAAGCGGTACGTGCTTTAAATTTGGCAGACAGCTATGCACAAAAAGCCGGGGATGAATTTTTATCCACCGATTGGGTATTGCTCGCTTTAGCGGAAACCGGTGCAACCAAAACTTTACTGAATAATGTAGGCGTGACATCTGCAGGCTTACGCAAAGCAATTGAAAATATTCGAGGTGGTGAAAAAGTCATGAGTAATACCCATGAAGATCAACGTGATTCACTCAATAAATACACCATTGATTTAACAGAACGTGCCATGTCAGGCAAACTGGATCCCGTGATTGGGCGTGATGAAGAAATTCGTCGCACCATTCAAGTTCTGTCACGTCGTACCAAAAATAATCCAGTACTGATTGGTGAACCAGGGGTAGGTAAAACTGCGATTGTAGAAGGTTTGGCACAACGGATTGTCAATGGAGAAGTGCCAGAAGGCCTAAAAAGTAAACGCGTTTTATCTTTAGACTTGGGTTCATTGCTGGCAGGTGCAAAATATCGTGGCGAATTTGAAGAGCGCTTAAAAGCAGTGCTTAAAGATCTGGCCAAACATGAAGGCGAAATCATTCTCTTTATTGATGAATTGCATACCCTTGTCGGTGCCGGTAAGGGTGAGGGTGCCATGGACGCAGGCAATATGCTGAAACCTGCATTGGCACGTGGTGAACTGCATTGCGTAGGTGCAACAACTCTAGATGAATATCGTCAATTCATCGAAAAAGATGCTGCCTTGGAACGCCGTTTCCAAAAAGTCTTGGTGGATGAACCGAGTGTTGAAGATACCATTGCGATTCTTCGTGGTTTGAAAGAGAAATATGCGACGCATCATGGTGTACAGATTTTAGATTCGGCCATTATTGCTGCTGCCAAAATGTCGCATCGTTATATTACCGATCGTCAATTACCGGATAAAGCCATTGATTTGATTGATGAAGCTGCTTCTCGTATCAAAATGGAAATTGACTCAAAACCTGAGCCACTTGACCGTTTAGACCGTCGTCTCATCCAGTTGAAAATGCAACTGGAAGCAGTGAAACAAGATGCCGATTCAGTCAGTAAAGCTGAAGTGACGCACTTGGAAAAACAAATCGAAGAAGTGCAGCGTGAATATAGCGATTTGGAAGAACAATGGATCGCTGAGAAAAGATTGGTTGAAGGTACAAGTCAGGCACAAGTGGAATTGGATAAAGCGCGTACTGCTTTTGAAAAAGCACAACGTGAAGGGGACTTGGCAGAAGCCAGCCGTTTGCAATATGGGGTGATTCCTGAATTACAAAAACGACTGGAAACTGAAGAAGTTGCTGAAGAAAGCAATGAAGAGCCAAAACTCATCCGTACCAAAGTGACTGAGAATGAAATTGCGGAAGTGGTCAGTGCGGCAACCGGTATTCCTGTGGCGAAAATGCTGCAAGGCGAACGTGAAAAACTGCTGCATATGGAAGATTTCTTACATAACCGTGTAGTTGGACAAGATGAAGCGGTGGTTGCCGTATCCAATGCAGTACGTCGTTCACGCGCAGGCTTATCTGATCCGAATCGTCCAAGTGGTTCATTCTTGTTCTTAGGTCCAACAGGTGTGGGTAAAACTGAATTGACTAAAGCCTTGGCAAACTTCTTGTTCGACAGTGACGATGCCATGGTTCGTATCGACATGAGTGAATTCATGGAGAAACATTCTGTCAGTCGTTTGGTAGGTGCACCTCCAGGATATGTGGGTTATGAAGAAGGCGGCGTATTAACCGAAGCTGTGCGTCGTAAACCTTATAGTGTGGTGTTGTTTGATGAAGTGGAAAAGGCACATCCAGATGTGTTTAACATCTTGCTGCAAGTTCTTGATGATGGACGTTTAACTGACTCTCAAGGGCGTGTGGTCGATTTTAAAAACACCGTTATAGTCATGACCTCTAACTTGGGTTCACAAGATGTACGCGAATTAGGTGACAATGCAACCGATGATGAAGTCCGTGCAGTGGTGATGAGTGCTGTTTCTCAACACTTCCGTCCAGAATTCATTAACCGTATTGATGAGTTGGTGGTGTTCCATTCACTGAAAAAAGCACAAATTCGTGGTATTGCAGATATTCAGTTGAATCGTTTACGTTCACGTTTAAGTGAAAAAGACATGCGTCTTTCTGTGGATGATACTGCCTTTGATCAATTGATTGATGCTGGTTTTGACCCTGTGTACGGTGCGCGACCATTGAAACGTGCAATTCAACAGCAAGTTGAAAATTCATTGGCTCAAAAAATCTTGAGCGGGGATTTTCTACCAGGTGATACGATTTTGATTAAAGCTGAAAATGGTCATCTTGAGTTTGAAAAAATGAAATTAAATTAATCACTTGATTAAATTAAAAGATAAAAAAACCCAGCCTCGGCTGGGTTTTTAATTTGTACGTTTGTCGTATTTATGGTTTAGATACGTAAAGCTAATTGCAATTTATCAATTCATAGTTCTACTATTGCATCTGAATCTACAACTTGGATGTGTAGATCAAGGCTTTATAAAAAAACAAAAAAATGCTCGCTGGATAGCAAGCGAAAGGGATAAAAACTATGATGGAATTTAAGCTTTTACGGCAATTGAGAAAGGAGCCGTATAGTCAGTATAAACATACCGGTAATGTGACAATACAAGAAATCAAGCGTATGTATGATATTTACCAAAAATATTATGCCAATACCCGTTATGAAATTTTTGAACGTGATTTTTTAGAAAAAACTGGTGTTTTCTTTATTATCGAACCTAAAAACAAACAAATCGTCGGCTTCTCCACGGTGATGGAGCGTGGCTTCGTGGTCAATGGTAAAGCTCGCCATGCCTTTTTTAGCGGTGACACGATTATTGAGCAAGCTTATTGGGGGAATCGGGCTTTAACGCGTGCCATGTACCGTTATATTGTCAGCTTTAAAATGCGTTATCCACTGACGCCCGTATACTGGATCCTGATTTCTAAAGGCTTTAAAACCTATTTGTTGCTGGCAAATAATTACTATAGTTATTATCCGCACTATGGTGAAAAAAATTCGCATTTACAAGATTATGTCGATTCCTATTGCCGACAATATTTTGCTGAATATTATGATAAATCCTCTGGCCTACTGAATTTCGGTGAAGATTATCAGCCTTTAAAAGCAGATGTCGCACCGATTACCAAAGAATTGCGCGAGAAAAACACCAAGATTGCATTCTTTGAAGATAAAAATCCGACATGGGTAGAAGGGACAGAATTGCCATGTATCGGTGAATTACGTTGGAGTGATTTATATCGCTTTATTAGCCGCTTTATGACCAAAAATATGAGTGTTGGTAAAGTGGAAAGCCAAATGCAACAAAAGCGTCCATTACATATTGCTTCGGATTCTGATTCTAAGGTGGCGTAACTATGGGATTGCTGCTGTCAGCTTCACATCAAATACTGGAATTCGCCTGCCGAAAAGCATTTCAACGTTATCGGCAGCAAGCGAATGATTTAGAAGGGGTGCAACGTCAAAAGTTGGATCTGTTCTTAAAGCAGCATACTTCGCAAAGTCTGAGTTATGAACAGTTTGTAGAAAAATATCCACTCACCCATTATAGCCATTGGAAAGAAAAAATTGAACAGTCTCGCCAAAGTGGCAAAAACTGTTTAGGATCAGGGAAAATTATTCGCTTTCAACCCACCAGTGGTTCAAGTGAAGCACTGAAATTTATTCCCTATACGCCAAGTTTTTTAAATGAGTTAGATGAAGCTATTGGTTTATGGCTGACTAATTTATATCGTGAACATCCACAATTAAAAAATTCAACCCATTATTGGTCGGTGTCATGGTTGCCGGAAAGCCAACGTAAACTTTTAGAAAACAGTAATCTCAATGATGACAGTGCATTACTGAATGTTTCAAAACGTGTTTTAAGTAAAATTACTCAATCTGTCCCACCCGATATTGCCCTGGCTGAATCAGCAGAAGATGCGATGTTTGCGACAGCCGTGTTTTTGGTTGCAGATAAAAATCTAGGCATGATTTCAGTGTGGAGTCCGACTTTTGCACTGCAATTATTGGACGTGATTGAACAGAATCAAAATGAAATTGTGAAAGTGCTGAGAACGGGGCAGTGGAAACGTCACAGTCTGGATTATTTAAAAGCACCACAATCTTCAGAGCAAAGTTATAAATTACAACGTTTAGATTTAAAAGACCCAACTGCATGGAAAAACCTTTGGTCTAAATTGACATTGATTTCCAGTTGGGATACAGCAAGTGCTGAACGCTGGGCCAAAAATTTACAAGATCGTGTAGCGAATGTTGCTTTTGAGGGAAAAGGCTTATGGGCAACGGAAGGCGTAGTCACGATTCCTTTCAATAATCGTTATCCGCTCAGTTATCAGTCACACTTTTACGAATTTTTGAATTTAGAAAGTGGTCAAACCGTACCTTCATGGGGGCTTAAAGCAGGTGATATTGTGAGTCCTGTTATTACTACAGGTTCTGGATTGATTAGGTATGTGATTGATGATGAACTTGAAGTGACTGGTTTTTATGAGAAAGTCCCATGCTTTTTGTTTTTAGGGAGAAAAATGACGGTCGATTTGGTGGGGGAAAAAATTGATCAAATAACCGCACAAAAAGTATTAGCGACATTCCAGCATGAGGATTATGTTCCGGTAAGTTTGTTAGGGATTGAGTTTTGTGAGATTAAAAAGCCTCACTATATTTTATTAAGTGAAGGTGATTTATCGAAGCAACCTTCAGCAGCAGAATTAGATGAATTGTTAAAAGAAAATTTTCATTATGAATTGGCACGAAATTTAGGTCAGTTAGATGAACCTGAGGTGAAACATGTAGATGATGCTTGGCATTACTATAAAACCTTAGCAATGCATAATGGAATGATCGAAGGGAATATTAAACCTGAACCTTTGAAAAAAATGAAAACAAAAATAATTTAAGTATATTTGAGTAAAACTATATGAGCTTAAACGTATTGTATGCACAAGATGACAATGATAACCAAATTTATCGCTCGAAAAATGAACCGAATTTTCTGGTGCGGTCCGCCACTGCAGCAGATGACGAGCAACTGGTGCAATTGATTGCGGAAACCATGCCAAGCAATGGTATGACTTGGGCTTTTGAGCGTTATCCAAGTTATCTCAGTGCCAGTCATGCCCAGTATAATCGTCCAGATATCAAGTTGGTGGTGCTGGAAGAAAATCCGGCACAAGTAGTGGGTATGATGAATCTAGGTTGGCGCTATTGTTTTATCAATGGTCAAGCAGATTTATTACGTTATGTTGCTGATTTGCGCATGCATCCTATGCACCGCGGCAATAAAGTGCTGCGGCTACTGATGGATTATGTCTATGACGAAATTCCATTGGATACTATTTTTGAAAGTGTGGTTTTAGAAGATAACACCGTCGCATGCAATATTTTGCACAATGAGCGTAAAGGCTTTCCCAAACCGTTTCATTATGACGATATTCGTACCTTTACGGTGTCACAAGCGAAAAAACCAGCACAATTTAAACAATATCGTTTTCAGCAAATGAATGCGAGCCATATAAGCGAAGCCAATACATTTATCTTGACGATGAAACAGCATTATAATTTTTTACCGAATTATGATTTTTCAGGTTTGGCGGAATCCAATCATCCCTTTTGGTTGGGCATGAATATCAATGATTTTTATCTCATGTATGACCAGAATAATCAAATTGTCGGTTTGTATGGTTTGTGGAATCAAAAATCTTTTAAACAAACCCGTGTTGTCGATTACTCTTTGCCCTTAAAAGTCATTAAGCCTTTTTATAATCTCTATGCTGGCATTCGAGGTGTTTTGTCGTTACCGAAAAAAAATGATGCCTTTGAATATTTGATGATTCATAGTGCTTTATGTCATCCCGAGCAACAAGAGGTTTTTGCCAGTCTGATTTTCCATGCTCAGCAACAGACTAAATTGTGTCGTAAACAAGCCTTTTGTATTACCTTGGCAAATAATGATCCGCGTATTCATTGGATGAGCAATACTACGTCTCATGTGATTCAAGCCAAGCATTATTTCCATAGTTTTAAAGGTAATCCCTATACCACCTTTGATCGTAATAAAATTAGTTATTTTGAAGTGGGACGTATTTAATTGGTATTTGGTATGACCCAATCATGCAATGTGATTGGGAGTAGACAGTTGTTTGAAAAAATTATATTAATTTTCATTTTTAACTTATACTTGGTTGCAAAATAAGCAAGAAATGAGACATGGGATGTCAAAAATAATATGGGGTTTGGGTGGTTTTGTTGTATTGGCAACGGCTGCTATTGGGGGAAATTTGTATGCAGATAAAAGTTTAAATTCATATTATCAGCAAAATCAAAAAACCAATTTGGTTTCGATTCAATATAAAAATTTTAATATGGGAGCAATGCAGGGTTCTGCAGACTGGACCGCTCAATTGTCATTTGATCCGTGTAAACCTAAAGATGTTTTGATGCTCACAGGAACGGATGAAATTAAACGCAATTGGAATGGTTATCAGATTGAATCTAAAATTAATTTACAGCAAGGCAATAAATTTTTTCAAAAAATACTCAAACAGCCTTTAACTGCCCAGACCAAGATTGACTGGTTGGGTGTGGTGCATTCCTCATTGACGACACCAGTTTTTGAGAAAAATGATGCGGATATACAAACCCGAATTGATTCAATGACGTTTAAAATGGATGCAAAATCAAAAGGGAATCAATTAGAAATACTCAATGCGAAACTTCAAATACCCAATATGACCGTTAACGATAAATTGGGTCATGTACAGGTGCAAGAAGTAGAGTTTGAAACCACTCAAGGCTTAAATTCTAGCTTTGATGAAGGGAAAACCCAATTGAATATTGCTTCGATTAAACGTACCGATCGAGATGTACAGCAATTTGGCAGTGGTGAATTTAAAGATTTTGTTTTGGTTATGAATACGGGTATTGATAAACAAACAGTAAATTTTGATACTCAACTGAATATTAAAGAAGTGGTCATGCATAAAATCCCGACTTTTCAAAAGTTGAAAATGAACTTTAATCTCAAAGCACTGAATAAGCAAAAAGTGCAGGATTTCTTTGATTTGCTGGAAAAAAATAGTGAAGTCTGTGTAGCTAAAGAAGAGTTGTCTCAAGAATTGGCTAATAGTCTTTTATCCATTGTGAATGAAGGTTTTACTTTTGAATCGCAAAATAATCAGATTAATTTGGGTGAAGGGTATGCTAAAGCAAGCTTGAGTGGCAAGGTAATGCCCGGTCATCAATCTTCATTTGCTAGCTTGGTTAAAATGGCACCCAGTTTAGTCGAGTATCAGGCGAATGTTAAATATGATAAACAAATCATGAAAACCCTGATGAGTAATTATTTACAGCAAGGCGGTAAAACACTGTCTGATCAAGAACTTGAACAAATGCTTAATGGTATGCAGCAAGCAATGCAAGCCAAACGAGATGGTGATGTGTTAAAGGTAGGAATCGAATATAAATATGGTGAAAAGAAATTTTTAAATTAAGAGCTGAGCTTAAAAAAGGCTGCCAGATGTGCAGTCTTTTTTAATTGCATAATATCGGGAAGTAACGAAAGCACATTGTTGTTGTATATAAAAATTGTTAGCGTTCATTATAAATAATAAAAAGGAAATTCCATCATGAAGATGAATAATAAAAAAAGCTTTTATCGACAGTCTCGAAAAAAATTAGTTGCAATCAATATGCTGCTAATAATGAGTCCATGGTGTTATGCAGAAGTTCCTCTAACAGATCAAAAATTGTCAGAACAAACGAGTGATTCCAAACATCTTGATGCTGAGAGTATTCAGCGTGCTCAAAATAGTATGACGCAACCTATTGAGCAGCAGAAAAAAGAAAGTAAAGCGTTAAGTGATCAGAACAATCAGGGGATTCAAAAGCAGAATATTGACGAAATGGCATTATCCGATTATCAGATGCAGAAGAAAAAGGCGGCTGAACAATTGATGTTGAATGAAAGGCAAGCCAGTACTGATTCAACCATGCGCTTATTTGACACAGTGAATCAATCAGATAATTTGCGAATGAATTATTACGATGGCATTAGCATTGAGATGAAACGATAAATCGTTTCATCTCAATTTGTATTATTTAAAGCAAAGCATCATTAGATTGGATGATGTTTAATTTTCCATGCTTTATGGATTCTGGTATTGCGTTTGAAATCTGGGCCAATGGTTTCACTGGTAATTTCTTGCACATCGAACATGGCTTGAACTTCTTCATCCATTTCGAAACCACGATAGTTATTCGAGAAGTACAAGGTACCTTCTGTGGTTAAACGGTTCATGGCACGTTTAAGCAATGAATTGTGGTCACGTTGTACGTCAAAAGTACCGTAGAATTTCTTCGAGTTTGAGAATGTTGGTGGATCAATGAAGATAAGATCATATTGTTCATGACCTTCTTTTAACCATTCAAAACAGTCACTCGAGAAGAATTGATGCTGTTCATCAGCATGATCAACCGTCAAACCATTAAGTACAAAGTTTTCTTTAGACCAATTTAAATAGGTATTGGATAAATCGACACTTGTTGTACTTGCTGCACCACCTAAAGCTGCATGTAAACTTGCAGTAGAGGTATAGCTGTACAAGTTCAAGAAGTGCTTGCCTTTGGCTTCAGCCGCAATGCGTAAACGCATTTGACGATGATCAAGGAACAAACCAGTATCGAGATAGTCAGTTAAATTGACTAAAATTTTAGCTTTGCCTTCTTGCACGATAAAGCGTTTAGAAGCCGTACTTTGTTTTTCGTACTGAGTTTTACCTTCCTGACGGGCACGCGTCTTGATAAAGATTGCATCACGACCTAAACCGGTCACGGCACGAATAGAAGCCAAAGCAAGGTTAAAGCGTTTTTTTGCCTTTTCAGGATCAATGGTTTTTGGGGGCGCATATTCTTGAACATGCAGACGGTCACTATACAAATCCACCGCGACATTAAAATCAGGTAAATCGGCATCGTATAAACGCAAGCAATAGATATTTTCTTTAACCGCCCATTTTTTCAGTGCTTGAATATTCTTTTGCAAACGGTTGGTAAAGTCCTCAGCACCTTCAATCGGCTCAAACTGTTGCGGTTGCCAAGTCGCTAGGAATGGCTGGCTCACAGCTACTGGTTTGATGGTACCGAAACGTACATAAATAGGAAGTTTACCATTCATCAAACGCAGAATTTGCGGATCGTTGAACGCAAGTACATCGGCTTGTTCAACTTGTGCAGCAATTACTGCAGCATATTGATTCGGGAAGTTCTTTTGTAAAAGAGCAGATAAGCCTAAGTACAATGCACGGTTTGACGCTTTTTCACCTAAACGCTCACCATAGGGTGGGTTGGTGACGATAAATGAAGTTTTTCCTTCAGCTTGGAAATCAGGCCAATCTGCAAGAGTACGTTCTTCAATCTTGATTTGATCAAGTATTGATTCAAAACCGGCTGCAATAATATTTTGCTTGGTCGCTTTCACAGCTTCCCAGTCGGCATCATAAGCATAGAACTGAGGGAGTTTTTTTTCTAATCCTGCTTGATGGCGTTCAGCTGCTTCAGCTTTAATCGACATCCATAAATCATGGTCATGACCATTCCAGCCATTGAAACCAAAACGACGGACTAAGCCAGGTGCACGATCGGTGAGCATCATCAGCGATTCAATGATGAATGTCCCTGAACCACACATTGGATCTAAAATAATGTCAGGATTGCGTTCGATTAATTTAGCTTTTTGCAGAATTGCGGCTGCAAGGTTTTCTTTAATCGGGGCATCGGTCATAAAATGACGATAGCCACGTTTATGTAAAGAATCACCTGATAAATCCAGGCAATACGTATGCTGAGTTTTACCAGCAAGCACATATAAGGTAATTTCAGGTTGTTTAATGTCGATGCTTGGGCGTTTGCCTACAGCTTCCATAAAGGAATCGACTACACCATCTTTCACACGTAAAGTCGCGAATTGACTATTTACTTTAATGTCGCGTTCGACGTGCAAACGAATGGCAAATGTACTTTGTGTTGCAAAAACAAGTGACCAGTCAAAGTTCATTGCACCTTCGTACAATTCTTCAGCCACATCACGTGCATCATGAGTGAACTCTAATTCATGCGTATGAATAGGCGTCAGTACACGAGAGGCTAAACGTGACCACATACAAATACGGTATGCATTTTCTAGCGTGCCTTGGAAAACTAAACGTCCTGGAAAGCGTTCAATGTTTTGAACACCTAAACCTTCCAATTCTTCTTGGAGTAAGGTTTCAAGCCCATCTGCACAGGTGACCCAGTATGTAGAAAGACGTAGTTTCGAATTCATGCAAATTTCCAAAAGCAGCTAAGCAATCTACTATTTTAACGTATTTTAGTCCTGAAAAGTTTTTAAATTGTGGCTAAGCCTAGGCTTGATAGGGAAATATCTGATTTTTATCTATTAAGCTTGCATAACTGGTATGTATTTTGCTGACTGAATGCCTTTATTGGTTATCAGTCATGTGATTTTGACGATAACCGCTGTTTTAAGATTTTTGATTTGATGAGAGGGTATTGAATGAAAGACACAATGCAGACTGGGTTTGTGAGCAATTCTGAATCTTTTTCTATCGCGACATTGATTTATGCTCGATTAAGACGTGTAACAGGGCGAGTGATCGATGTGATGTATCTGGTGCAAAATCAAGCTTATGCCCAATATGTGATTGATCTGGCTTTATCTGCGAATGATTCAGAGTTGCAGCGACAAGCGGAGCGTTTACGTTCTTTAATCGTGTTTGAGGTTGAACCTAATCAAATTGAGGTTAAGGAAGGAATAGCAGAAACATATGAAACAGAAGTAACCGAAGAAGAAATTTATCGTGCTCAAGTGTCACATCACTATATTGGTGCATTACGTTAATTTTTTAGGCTCTAAATACTGCTTTGATTTAGAGCCTGATTTTAATAAATGACCCATAAATTGAACCTCGTAAATAATGTGTCGGGACAGCTCAACTGGTAAAACTAATCACTTACTTTTAATTAATAAATTTACATGACACGTAAATAGTCACTGAATGCTGAAAACTTCAACTGCCAACCACATGGGAATATCTGTATAATAGTTCAACTTAACTGAACGGGAATCTCTCATGCACTTGGCGGCATTGCATACTCCGAGCCAGATTCAACTCAATCAACAGGGTAATCTCAAACATTTCTTGACCATTGACGGTCTTTCTAAAGAAACCCTGACCAAAATTCTTGATACAGCCAATTCCTTTTTTAATGATCAAAATCAACTGATAACGACGCCTTTATTAGAAGGTCGTACGGTCATGAATTTGTTCTTTGAAAATTCGACACGTACGCGTACCACTTTTGAAGCAGCGGCAAAACGCTTATCAGCCAATGTGCTGAATATCGATATTGCACGCTCAAGTACATCAAAAGGTGAAACATTACGAGATACCTTGTGGAATCTTGAAGCGATGGCAGCGGATATTTTCGTGGTTCGTCATTCAACTTCAGGTGCGGCACATTTTATTGCACAAACCGTTTGCCCGCATGTTGCGATTATTAACGCAGGTGATGGCCGTCATGCGCATCCGACTCAAGCAATGCTGGATATGTTGACCATCCGCCGTGAAACTAAAAAGCCATTCGAAGCTTTAAGTGTGGCCATTATTGGTGATATTAAACATTCACGTGTGGCACGTTCAGATGTAGCCGCATTGCAAACTTTAGGCTGTAAAGACATTCGTGTGATTGCACCCAATACTTTGCTGCCTTATGGCTTTGAAGAATATGGTGAAGATATTCGTCTGTTCAATAACATGGAAGCAGGGATTAAAGATTGCGACGTGATTATTACCTTACGTATTCAAAATGAACGGATTGATTCTCCAGCGCTGGCTTCACAAGCTGAATTCTACAAAATGTACGGTTTGAACAAAGAACGTTTAGCGATGGCGAAACCTGACTGCATCGTGATGCATCCGGGGCCAATGAACCGTGGAGTAGAAATTGATTCCAGTATTGCTGATGGTCCGCAAGCGGTTATCTTGCATCAGGTGACCAATGGTATTGCTGTGCGTATGGCGGTACTGGCGCTGTCTATGCAAGGTCAGTTGCAAGAAAAAGGTTTAATTGAAGCAATTGCGGGATAGGGTAAAAGTCATGAGTATTGTAAAAATTGAAAATGTACGTGTCTTAGACCCAATCAAAAAAACGGATCGTGTACAAACAGTATTTATCGAAAACGGCAAATTGGTTGCGGCAACGGATCATGTAAGTGAAAGCATTGATGGTCAAGGTCAATGGCTGATGCCCACCATGGTCGATTTGTGTGCACGTTTACGTGAACCGGGTCAGCAACAGCACGGTACCTTAAAATCTGAAGGTAAGGCCGCGCGTGAAAACGGCATTTTGCATGTCTTTACTCCGCCAGACTCAAAACCGATTGTGCAAGACAATGGTGCGCTGATTCATGGCCTGGTTGAAAAAGCCATGCTGGATGGCGGCATTTATCTACAAGTGATTGGTGCGCAAACTCAAGGTTTGCAAGGTCAACAACCTGCAAATATGGCGGGCTTGAAAAAAGGCGGTTGTACTGCTGTTTCGAATGCCAATGCACCGTTTGCTGATGATGATGTGGTGATTCGCACTCTTGAGTATGCTGCAGGCTTAGGCATGACTGTAGTGTTCTATGCAGAAGAACATCAAATTGCCAAAGATGGTTGTGCACATGAAGGCTTTATTGCTTCACGCCAAGGCTTGCCAATGATTCCGGCATTGGCTGAAACCGTTGCGATTGCTAAATATTTGCTCATGATCGAAGCAACTAAAGTTCGTGCACATTTCGGGTTGTTATCTTGTGGTGCATCTGTTGAATTGATCAAAATTGCCAAAGACAAAGGCCTGCCTGTTACTGCTGACGTGGCGATGCATCAATTGCATTTAACCGAAAGTTTAACTGATGGTTTTAATTCTTTGGCACATGTACGCCCACCATTACGCGCTGAAAAAGATAAACAGCTATTACGTCAAGGCGTAAAAGACGGTGTGATTGATGCGATTTGTACCCATCATGAACCGCTCAGCAGTTCTGCAAAATTAGCCCCATTTGCCGAAACACAACCGGGTATTACGGCTTTTGATACCTATGTTGCGTTTGGTATTCAACTGATTAATGAAGGACTATTTGAGCCTTTAGAGTGGGTTGAAAAAGTGACCCTTGCTCCTGCTAAAGTGGCGAATATGGTCGATCGTTGGACTGATGAATCGGGTTGGGCGTTGGTTGATCCTAAACTTGAGTGGATGGTCTCAAAAGAGTCAATTCTTTCACAGGGTAAAAATACCCCGCTCATTAATCAAAAAGTGGTAGGTAAAGTGGTTCAAACTTTTGTGGCTTAATTGATTTAATATTTTTTTATGATTTATAAAAGTCAGCTTCGGCTGGCTTTTTTTATTGCTAAAAAATAATAGTATTCAAATAATACAATTAATTACACTGTCTAAAAAATGAGCATATAAACTAAAAATGCACGTAATAAAACGAGAATAAGAGGAATAATGGATGAATACTAATTTAATTGATTTACTCAAGCAGAAAGTATCTGCGATTGTCCTTGAGGGTGAAACGGAATATCTCAGCGAAAAGAGTCAGGCATTAAGCAGTTTTTTTCCTATCCTCCTGTCACTTTTTAAATCTAAGCCAGAGCTTATTGAAAATTTACAGCGGCAATTAAATCCGAGATTGACGGATATCTTTGCAACACATCCCGATTTAAAGCAGGAATTTTTAGAACAGGTTTCTGGAACAGTCCCGACCGGTGCAATTGAATCTACTTTAAATCGCTCGATTTCGCCCACACTGGGATTTTTAGAAACTGAAGCCGGTTCTTCTGAACCAAGTGCGATTGCACATCTTATTGAAACACATTGGCCAGCAGTGTCGAGTGCCTTGCCACATTGGGCTACAGCACTTTTAAGCGCTTTGGGTGTCGGTATTGCATCTGGGCGCACTTTGCACCAAGCTACCGAAGCTGAACCTTATAGAGCGGTTGAAGAAAAAAAGAAATCAAGTTTTCTCTTGCCGCTCATTGCTTTCATTGTTTTAGCTGCACTGCTGGCTTTAATGTTTAAAGCCTGTTCAGATAAAAAACAAACTGAGCCAGCAAGTGGTGTACCTGCACAGACGGCAACCAGTGAGCCAGCAAAATTACAACTTAATACCGGTTCGACAGGAGAGTTAACAACCTGTCAGGTATATTCTGGCAATGCGAGTTATACCGATATTCTGCAAAAAGAAATTAAACAAATTTTTAATCACAATATGGGTTGTGGTGTAGAGACGAACGCAAGCTACCATACCGAATTCATTGATCAAGATGCCATCCCAAGTGTATTGAAACTGGTCAAAGGTGTGCCAAATGCTTCATTAACCTGGATAGGTGATCAACTGTCTATTCAGACCGCTAATCCTGCTGATGCAGAGCAATTGGCAGCTAAAATTCGACCACTTGTTAAAAATATGACAGTGATGACGCAAGCAACTACCGCTGCTTCTGCACCTGCTGATAGCACTACTGCAATAAGTACAGGTAATACCAATGCAGAAAAAGCCTTGGCAGAAATTAATCCAGATAATATTCGCGCATTAGATGTTGCAACTGCACTGAACATGCAAATTATCAATTTTGATACCGCAAGTACAACTATCCCAGAGGCCAATAAATCGATATTAGATCAAGCTGCTGCATTGATTAAACGGGCATCACACGTGCATTTAATGGTTAAAGGTCATACTGATGCTGTGGGTAATGCTAAAGCGAACAAAGCATTATCACAAAAACGTGCGCAAGCTGTTGTAGATTACCTAGTGAAACAAGGTGTTGACCCTGCACAGTTGCAAGCTGTCGGTTATGGTTCGGAACAGCCTGTTGCAGATAATGCAACACCTGAGGGTCAGTTTAAAAATCGCCGTATTGAGTTTGAAGTGTTAAATACTGAAACAGGCGTAGCTCGTGAAGTAAATGAGCAAGGCGTCAACAAACAGTAGATATATAGTTTTAATAGCTTGATAGTCTTCATAACAAAATCCCTGTATGACGCAGGGATTTTTACAAGAATGCTTTTAAATGCTCATTAAACAAAAGGACGAATTGATTCGTCCTTTTTTTATTGGCATGCTGTGGTTAATTGTAAAAGGTGAAAATATTATGCGTATTAGTTTTATTGGGGCGGGACGGGTTGCGCATCATCTTGCTCATATTTTAAGTCAAGATTATCAAATTATTCAAATTTATAGTCGTACTTTAGCGCATGCACAGACTTTAGCTGCACAAGTTGGTGCAACGGCAACGGTGAATATCTCAGAAATAAATACTGAAATTGATTTAGTGATTATTGCGGTGAGTGATCAAGCGATTGCATCAGTGATTGCAGAAGTTCATCAACACTTACCTGATGCTCTGATTGTACATACCTCGGGCAGTACAGATATTGAAGTCTTGGCAAAAATTCATGCCCGCGCTGGCGTATTTTATCCTTTACAAACCTTTAGTCTGGATCGGGAAATTACATGGTCAGATACGCCACTATTTGTAGAAGCCAAGTCTGAAGATGATCTGGTTTTATTAACAGAGCTTGCCAATCAGTTAAGTAAATGCGTTTATCAATACACATCGGCACAGCGTTTAAGCCTGCATTTGGCTGCGGTGTTTGCCTGTAATTTTAGCAATTATTGTTATGACATGGCGAAGCAGATTGTCGATGCACAGCAGGTCGATTTTTCATTGCTTTATCCACTAATTTTAGAAACAGCCCGTAAAGCCGTTCAGCATGATCCTGAACAGATGCAGACTGGACCTGCGATGCGGGGTGATCAAAATATCTTGAATATGCATCAACAGATGTTACAAGATGCTCAGCGAGAAGATTTAAAAAAAGTGTATAACTTGATGAGTCAACAGATTTTGCAATCGCATCATCCTAAAGAGTCACTTAAACTGAAATAAATAAATTTAAGCAATGTATTGTAAAAGGAGGCGCGTATGGCAAAGGATTTTAATAGCCAGTATGTTGTTGATGGCTATGATGAGCATATTCGGAAATTAATTCCCGGCTATGATGTTGTACACCAGCAAATTAAAGCTTTATTGCAAACATATGCAGATGAATATGCACATGTATTGATTGTGGGTTGTGGTACAGGTTATGAGCTGGGTTATCTATTGCGATCGTTTCCTGACTGGACGTTTACTGCAACAGAGTTGTCGGAAACCATGCTGGAGAAAGCCAAACACTATATCCATTCCTTAAATGCATCGCATAGGGTGGAGTTTGTGTTGGGAGATGTAGACCAGTTAAAAAAAGGTCAAACATACGATGCTGCACTTTCTATTCTGGTCACGCATTTTGTGAATTATTCAGATAAGCCCAAGTTCTTTAAAGCGATTTATTCACGTTTAAAACATCAAGGACTATTCATTACTTTTGATTTGACTCGAATCAAGTCAGAGCAGGAACTGGAAATACTGAAACATGTATGTGAGGCAAACTGCTTAACGACTTCGCAATCTGCGGCAATGATTGATCGTTTAGAAGATGATTTTTATCCGCTTTTGGAACAGGAAACATTTGAACAATTGAAGTTGAGTGGATTTGATTTTGTAGAGCGTTTTACCCAAATTTTATCCTATCAAGGTTTTATGGCACTCAAAGCTTAAACTTTAAGAATAAAAAAATGGCCCATACATCGATGAGCCATTTCTAAGGTATCAGTTAAAGTTATTTAATTTTCTTGAACAGGAAGTCGTTAATTTGATGACCTTCCTCAATCCCGCGACGTTCAAACTTGGTTTGTGGACGCCAGTCAGGGCGAGGGTAGCTATTGCCTTTACCTGCCATATTTTCAAGATTTGGACGGTTATCTAAAACATCCAGCATCCATTCAGCATACGGTACCCAATCTGTAGCCGAGTGAAATGTACCGCCCATTTCCAGTTTTTGTTCAACCAGTGGCATACGGTCATGCGATACGAAACGACGTTTGAAATGACGTTTCTTTTGCCAAGGATCAGGGAAATAAAGCTGCACGGCATTAATGCTGTTCTCAGGCATTTCACGAAGCACTTGAATGGCATCGGCATCGAGTAAACGTAGGTTGGTTATACCTGCCATACCGGCTTCATATACACATTGCGCAATACCGGGTACATGTACTTCGATACCGACATAGTTGCGTTCAGGATTGGCTTTTGCCATAAGCACAAGCGAACGGCCCATACCAAAACCAATTTCAACAGTTAAAGGGCGTTCTGGATGTTCAAAGTGTTGACGTAAATCACCCACCGGATATTCCAAAATTAGGTGACCATATTGTTCAAGCGCAGTACGTTGAGAGGTATTCAGTGGAGATGAACGACGCATAAAAGTGACAATTTCGCGATGTTCATTCAAGTTGTCCAGCTCGACGACTTGCGGGTCTAATTGATCGTTCGACATAACTTTGGCAAATGTAAAAAATTCGAATGCGGTATTTTAAGTCCTGAGCCTAACAAGTCAAACTTTTTCATTTTTAAGATGCGACAAAGACAGCAGAGTCATGCTGTTATTGCGTCATTATTTGTTGTAAGGGCGGTTGAGACCTAGGAAATAACTGGATTGAGTGATGCATATTTATTGTTTTATAAAAAAATTGGCTTAGAAAATGTTGAAAGGGATTTACGTTATTTTAAGGCAATTGTGAGCACGCCCAGAGCAATCAGGACAATGCCCAAGTATTCTTGTAGGCTTGGTCGTTCACCTAAAAAAAGCACAGCAAATAGGGTCACTAAAACCACACTGAGTTTATCAATCGGTGCCACTTGCGATGCTTGACCGAGTTGTAGCGCTCGAAAATAACACAGCCATGATGCGCCGGTCGCTAAAGCCGACAAAGTCAAAAACAACCAGGTTTTGCCTGAAAGTAACAAGGGATTCTGCCATTTACCTAATCCCCAAACCATTAAACTTAATACAAAGACAATAATCACGGTGCGAATCAAGGTTGCCAAGTCAGAATCGACCTGTCGCAAACCCACTTTGGAAAAAATGGCAGTTAAGGCCGCGAAGCAGGCAGATAATATCGCCCACATAAACCAGTGATTCGTATTCATAGTACTGCCTATAATTTTTTTAGTTTTGGGCTGCCATCATATTGGAAATTTAGGAACGATAGTAGCTATGATCTCACTGTTATTTTAATCAAAAGTTAAAGCGGATTATAGCGATCAATTAAAGTGCTACTCGCCTCATTTAATCCAATAATTTCGACTTCAATATTTTGATCTTTAAATTTCTGCACTACATTGTTCAGCATGTTGACCGAAGTAATATCCCAGATATGTGCATGGGTGAGATCAATCTCAACCTTGGAGATATTTTCTTTAAAGTCAAAAAACTGGAAAAATTTGTCTGAACTGCTAAAGAAAATTTGTCCAGAAACTACATATTGGCGTGTATTAGCGCTTAAAAGAGTAGAGCTAACCTTTACTTCACTTTCGAGCTTATTGACTAAAAATAAAGCCGAAAGTAACACACCGACAAATACCCCAAGCGCAAGGTTATGTGTTGCTAAAACAATAATGACTACAGCCAGCATCACGATATTACTTTGCTTGGGGTGTTTTTTGAAATTACTCACCGAATCCCAGTTAAAGGTGGTGAAAGCCACCATAATCATAATGGCAACTAAGGCTGCCATAGGAATGTAGGTTAGCCAGTCTTTAAAAAACACCACCAAACACAGTAAAAATACACCTGCAACCAAAGTTGATAAACGCGTACGTGCACCTGAAGATACGTTAATAATGGATTGACCAATCATGGCACAACCAGCCATGCCGCCCATAAAACCACTGACGATATTGGCATAACCTTGTCCACGGCATTCTTGATGTCGATCAGCTTCAGTTCCCGTAACTTCATTAATCACAGTGGTGGTCATCATGGTTTCTAATAAACCGACTGTAGCTAAAGTGATGGAGTAGGGAAAAATAATGGTTAAAGTTTCTAAGTTCAGTGGAATTTCAGGAATTAAGAAAATGGGCAAAGTGTCTGGAAACTGCCCCAAATCACTGACGGTACGCATATCTCCACCAAGGAGTATGGCTAAAAGACTAAGAACCACAATGCAAATTAAAGGCGAGGGAATCGCTTTACCAATTCTGGGAGTGTATGGGAACAGGTAAATAATGGCCAAACCTAACGCCATAAATAAATAGCCTAAGCCATCCATTTTGCCCATTTCAGGAAGCTGAGCCACAAAGATTAAAATTGCCAATGCATTTAAAAAACCATAGACCACGGACTGCGATACAAAGCGCATTAATTTGGCGACTTTAAAATATCCCGCAATCACTTGAATGATGCCGGTCAAAATCGTTGCTGCGAGTAAATACTGCAAGCCATGGTCTTTGACTAAAGTAATCATCAGCAAAGCCATGGCACCTGTGGCAGCAGAAATCATGGCAGTGCGGCCGCCAAAGAAAGCAATGGTGACGGCTATACAAAATGACGCATATAGACCGACTTGCGGATCGACACCTGCAATGGCTGAAAAGGCAATTGACTCGGGGATAAGGGCTAAACCCACGACCAAACCTGCTAATACGTCGGTGCGGATATTGGAAAACCATTCTTCTTTTTTAAGGCTAATCACAACGTTAATTTTCATCAAACTTTAAAGCTGGGTATGTTAAAACAGTTTTATAGAAAAAAGCACAGCAGATTGACTTGATAAATACTGCATTTTGGACAATATTCTAAAGGTAAAGGTTTTTTACGCATTGATGCTTTTTTGCAATTTACAGGTACGATCACTTGAAAGTTTGTTAGAAGAGATTTAAAACAGTTAATAGTTAAATAACAAGGATCAGATATGAAGCTTTATTACGCCCCTGGCGCGTGTTCACTAGCATCACATATTATTTTAAATGAAATTAATGTCGATTTTGATTTAGAGCGTGTAAATTTAAAAACCCATAAAACAGAAAAAGGTGCTGATTATTACGCAATTAATCCAAAGGGCTATGTTCCAGCTTTAGAAATTAATCCAGGCTTGATTCTGACTGAAAATGTGGCAATTTTACCGTTTCTTGCACAACATGATCCCAAACAAGATTTAATTCCGCCATCAGGTTTAGGGCGTGCCAAAGTTCTTGAATGGCTGGGTTACTTGAACTCTGAATTACATGATGCTTATGCCGTATTTTTCGGTGCATCATTGTCGGATGAAGCGAAAGAAAAAGCTTATGCAGAAATTGACCGTTTGCTTACCTATATTGAAAAAGCTATTGCTGAGTCTGATAACGATTATTTAGTTGATGATAATTTTGGTCCGGCGGATGCCTATTTATTTGTGTTAACCAATTGGTCAAATGGTATTGGGCATGATCTAGCGCCGTATACCAATATTATTGCCTTGCGTAATAAAGTGGCAGAACGCCAATCCGTACAAATCGCCATGCGTGATGAAGGCTTAATTCCTTAATTTTTTTGTATTGATCTGAATAAGCACCTGATGGTGCTTTTTCTTTGCTTTTAAAATGGTTCGATTTTGAATGATTTAAAATTCTATTGTTGATTTTTTATCAATAATATTTTGCAAATTTATGAATTTTTAGCAATAAAATATTTGAGTATATTGGCCACTGAAAACAAATCATCAAAGGCGAATGAATGAGTAATATCATGATTGTGAATGGTGCCAAGCAATTTGCACACTCGAATGGCGAGTTAAATGATACGTTGACTGAGTTGGCAAATACTGTGCTTGGCGAACTGGGGCATCGCGTTAAAATTTCTCGTGCAGATAGCGACTATGAAATTCAGGAAGAAATTCAAAAATATGTATGGGCGGATGTCATTATTTATCAAATGCCGGGCTGGTGGATGGGGGCACCTTGGACAGTAAAAAAATATATTGATGATATTTTTACAGAAGGGCATGGAACTTTATATGCCAGTGATGGTCGATCACGTTCGGATGCCTCGAAAAAATACGGTTCAGGTGGTCTCATTCACGATAAAAAGTATATGTTATCGTTAACTTGGAATGCACCCATCGAAGCTTTTAATGATGCTGATCAATTTTTTCATGGGGTCGGAGTTGATGGTGTATATCTGCCATTTCATAAAGCCAATCAATTTTTGGGTATGAAAAGCCTAAATACCTTCATTGTGAATGATGTGATTAAAATGCCCAATGTAGCTCAATATGAACATAAATATCGTCAACATCTTATGGATGTTTTTGCCTAATTGATGGGTTCTTTCAGGAGCAAACTATGTTGATCGTTATTGCAGATATTCAGATCCGCTCAGGTGCCCAACATCGTGAAAACGTGTTGAACGCATTTAGAAAAATAACACCTGTTGTTTTGCAAGAAGATGGATGTTACGGCTATGAGTTATTGGTAGATCATGAATCAGGGATGGATTATCAGACAAAAACACCTGATTCAATTACGATGTTGGAACATTGGGAAAGTATTGAACATTTGAATGCTCATTTACAGACACCGCATATGCAAGCGTATAAGCAACACGTTAAAGATGATGTGCTTGATGTTAAAATCCGGATTATGCAAAAGGGTTTAAGTATTTAAGTACATTCTTGAAATATAAAAAAAGGACTCATTTGAGTCCTTTTTAAGGTCTTCAACTTTATTTAAAGAAATAACCTGTTTCAGGTGAACTTGCATTTGCCATACGTTTACGTGGCATGCGACCAGCTAAAAATGCTTCACGACCGGCTTCAACTGCTTTTCTCATTGCAGATGCCATCAAGATAGGGTTTCGTGCAGCAGCAATCGCGGTATTCATGAGTACGCCGTCGCAACCCAGTTCCATGGCAATGGCAGCATCACTGGCTGTACCTACACCGGCATCTACCAATACAGGAACTTTAGCATTTTCTTTAATAATGGAAATGGTGTGCGGATTCAAAATACCCAAACCTGAACCAATCAGGCTGCCTAAAGGCATAATCGCAACACAGCCCATGCTCTCTAACTCTTGAGCCACGATTGGATCATCCGAGGTATAAACCATGATTTCAAAGCCATCGTCAATTAAAGTACGAGCAGCTTTTAAAGTTTCGGTGATATTTGGGTAAAGTGTTTTTTCATCACCCAATACTTCCAGTTTAACTAGGTTGTGACCATCCAGAAGTTCACGTGCAAGCATACAGGTACGAATAGCACTGTTGGCATCAAAACAACCTGCTGTATTGGGCAGAATGGTATATTTTTCAGGTGGCACAACAGAAAGCAAATTCGGCTGGTCAGGGTGCTGTCCAATGTTCACACGACGAATTGCAACCGTCACAATTTCTGCGCCACTGGCTTGAATGGCTAAATCGGTTTCAGTTAAATCTTTATATTTACCTGTACCGACCAATAAGCGTGAATTAAATGTACGAGAACCAATTATAAGCGGGGTATCTTCCATGGGAGCTCCGAATTAGCCGCCACCGACGGCATGAATAATTTCGATATGATCTTCAGCGCAAATAGGGGTTTGTGCCAATCTGCTTTTGGAAATGATCATTTCATTCTGTTCTACAGCAAAGCGTTTGCCTTCCAAGGCTAATTCTTGAATCAATTCTAATAAATTAGTACATGAGGTATTTTGCGATTCGCCATTTAAATAAATATGCATAGTCATTTCTCCCTGTTCCTTAACTTTATTTTGCATATTTCAATGCATTCCAAGCCAGTACCAGCCAACCTGCAATCATTAAAGCCCCGCCAATTGGTGTGATGGCGCCTAAAACACGCGGTAAGCCTAATGCCATCACGTAGAGCGAGCCACAGAAAAAGAAAATACCGACTTGAATCAGGATAAAACTGGCTTTAATAGGCAGTTGGGGAATAACTTTGCTTAGAATGGCGAGCGCCAAAAGTCCAAGAGCATGATAGAAAAAATAGTCAGTTGCTGTATGCCACCAAGCCAATTGAGCTTCGCTTGCATGTGCTTTTAAGCCATGCGCGCCAAATGCACCTAGCATGACCGCAAATGCCAAGTTAAGGGCTGAAATTGCAATCCACATAAGCAATGATCACCTGAGTAAATTTGCGCTTAACTTAGCATATATTAGCGTTTATACGAAAGGCAAAAAGCAACAATACAAATGTCTAAATATAAAAAAAGGGCACGCAGCCCTTTCTTTAAAAACGAATAAAATGAGTCCAATAGCTTAGTTAGAAGACATTGCGACTTTAATTTTTTCCATTGCATTTTTTTCGAGCTGACGAATACGTTCCGCAGACACATTATATTCAGCCGCCAATTCATGCAGCGTTGATTTTTCATCATCTAGCCAACGGCGCTGCAAAATGTTACGCGAACGATCATCAAGCTGATCCATTGCACTATGTAGTGCAGAAGTACTTTGTTGCTCGTAGTCTTCTTCTTCAGCTAAACGTGCTGGATCGTAACGATTGTCTTCTAAATATAAAGCCGGTGCGACATGAGTTGAACCTTCATCATCGTCATCACCCTGAGCTTCAAATGCTGCATCATATGCTGTTAAACGGCCTTCCATTTCCAAGACTTGTTCTGGTGTCACATTTAAGTCATTGGCAATCGATTTTGCTTCTTCGAGTGTCAGCTTTTTACTCGATTTTTTTAGGCTACGTAAGTTAAAGAATAGTTTACGTTGCGCTTTGGTGGTCGCAATTTTAACAATACGCCAGTTACGAATCACATATTCATGAATTTCAGCTTTAATCCAATGCACGGCAAAAGAGACCAAACGCACACCCATATTCGGGTCAAAACGTTTAACCGCTTTCATTAAGCCCAAGTTGCCTTCTTGAATCAGGTCGCCCTGTGGCAAACCATAGCCTGCATAACTACGTGCAATATGGACGACAAAACGCAAATGCGACATGACCAGCATTTTTGCGGCGTCTAAATCTTGGTCGTAATAATACCGTTCGGCCAACTCTTTTTCTTGTTCAGCCGTTAAAATAGGAATCTGATTGACAGTACTGATATAAGCACCGAGATTTACCCCTGGCGCCGATAATGACAGGGGCATCAATTGATTGCTGCTGTCACTCATGTGTTCTCCTTCAGAATGGATGACATAACCACTTAAATTTTATCTTAATCCAATATTTTCCTGAAATAAGGAATATTGGGTAGCGAAATGTAATTTTTTATGCAAATTTGAAAAGTTCTAGTTTAATTGAAAATAATTAAGATTCAATTAAGTAGTGATATTCAGTATCAGTTATTTTTGTCATAGTGCATTTCAATTGATGCATTTGGCAATAACGGGTTACATCTTGCTGACTATGTGGATCTGATGATTTTAATAAAAATAGATGATCTGATTTATTCTTGATCGCTCGCTTAAGCATCAATAATGGCATGGGGCAGGGTTTGCCCATCGCATCTATGATAATCGCTGGATTGGCTAGATCATTCATCTCATTAAATTTCTGAAAAAACGTTCTGAAATGTTAGCAAATTTGGTGCCAAAGCTAAATGAAATTATATAATCTCAACATAAAAAGTACTGATATAAAATAGATAAATAATTAGTAAAATAAAACTCGATCAAAAGGGAAATTATTCAAAAAAAACAGTATGAATTGTTATAAACCCATGGTAAGCTCGTCGCGTATTCAGATTAATGACACAGTTAAATTTGTCTTAAACTTGAATATTGAAATGGATGTAACCGGGATTTTGTTAATAGTAATACAGAATGATTACAAGCTTAGAAATAATAAATATTTTTAAACCTTGTTTACTCTGCTGTTTGCAACACCGGGTGGTCCTTCTATTAAATACAATGAGGATTAACTTATGACAGCTCGTGAACAAGGCGTAGTTAAATGGTTCAACGACACTAAAGGCTTCGGCTTTATTCAACGTAACGGCGGCGACGACGTATTCGTTCATTTCCGCGCTATACAAGGTGACGGTCACCGTTCACTTCGTGACGGCCAACGTGTTGAATTCAGCGTAGTTAAAGGTCAAAAAGGCTTCCAAGCTGAAGAAGTACAACCTTTAGACTAATCGCCTGATTATTCATGAGAACGCCCCAATGTAATTTGGGGCGTTTTTGTTTATAATAGGCTACAATTTTCCTGATTATTAAGTTAGAGCGCATTTATATGTCATCTGGTTTTGAAACCTTAAATTTACATCCGAAACTTAAACAAGCTATTGATGCCTTAGGTTTCAAAGAAATGACACCGATTCAGGAAAAGGTTTTGAAATTCACTTTGGCTGGACATGATGCCATTGGTCGTGCCCAGACAGGTACCGGGAAAACAGCCGCTTTCCTTGTTAGTGTGATTAATGATTTGCTTAATAATCCGATTAAAGAACAACGTTTTCGTGGTGAAGCACGTGCCTTAATTCTTGCTCCAACACGTGAGTTGGCTTTACAAATTGAAAGTGATGCTAAAGATTTAACCAAATTTACCGATTTGCATGTGGTTACCTTGTTGGGTGGTGTTGATTTTGATAAACAAAAAGCACAACTTGATAAACAGTTTGTCGATATTATTGTGGCGACACCGGGTCGTTTAATTGATTTTGTTGAACAAAAAGAAGTTTGGCTGGATCAAATCGAATTTTTAGTGATTGATGAAGCAGACCGTTTACTTGATATGGGCTTTATTCCGTCGGTAAAACGAATTGTGCGTTATTCACCGCGTAAAGAACAGCGTCAAACGCTCATGTTCTCTGCAACCTTTAGTTATGATGTTTTAAATTTGGCGCAACAATGGTTGTTTGAACCTGTTACTGTTGAAATTGAGCCAGAAAAGAAAACCAATGCAGATGTTGAACAACGCGTTTACATGGTTGCAAAAACAGATAAATATAAATTGTTGCAAGAAATTTTACGCGATGAGCCGATTGAAAAAGTCATGATTTTTGCGAATCGTCGTGATCAGGTGCGTAAACTGTATGATCATTTAAAAAGAGATGGTTATAAGGTCGTGATGTTGTCAGGTGAAATTGCACAAGACAAGCGTACCAAAATGCTCGATCAATTTAAAAGTGGCCAGCATAATATTATGATTGCAACCGATGTTGCCGGTCGTGGTATTCATGTGGATGGTGTTTCACATGTTATAAACTTTACTTTGCCTGAACAATCAGATGATTATGTACACCGTATTGGTCGTACCGGTCGCGCAGGCGCACAAGGTGTCAGTATTAGTTTCTTGTCTGAAGATGATGCGTTCTATCTTCCAGAAATTGAAAAAGCCATTGGTCAAAAACTACCGTTAACCCGTATGGAAGGTTATTGTTAATTTTGGTATTAAATAAAATGTAAAAGAAAAGCCGCTTATTTAAAGCGGCTTTTCTTTGTATGCTCAAAACATCATATTTTATTGATGTAATCACATAAAATTATCATTTAGATATTTAGTTTGCTCGGCAAGTAAAGGTTAAAACTGTTTGATAGTCGTCATCACGAGCGAGACTGCCACTTTTTCCTGCTAAAGTACCTAGAACGCTGGTTGCAGCCTGAATCATTTGTCCTGTTTTTTCATCAACAACGCCTTTTAAAGCACCGTTGTATTCAGTTTTTTCATCAATCACAACTGGAGTGGCTTTTTTGCCGCAAGCATTGTTGGCAGCAGTAATCGCATTGTTTTTAGAAATGAGATTACTTTTACCTACGCCGGTCACTTCATATTGGTTATTTTGTTTTTGAATGGCTAATGATGTGGTTGGGTTGGATGTACATGCAGTTAAGGCAAGAGCAACGGCAACTGTGGAAGAGAGTGCAAAAACTTTATTCATCTTTTTCCCCTGATTCGTTTTAAAAAAGAATAAAAAGCATTTGAGCATAACTTTTTGGATGCTTTTTGAAAGACTTGTATAAAATATGCAGTTTTATATGGTCCCTCTGTGACTGTCTTATAAGTAAGGGGGGAATAGAGTGAAGGGCGTTGCCTAATTGCTCTAGAGTATCTTAATAAGAATATGCTAATCTTAATGAAATATTTTAGTACACAGATATAGAAGTTAATGACTGATTCAGCGGTAGATATGGTTCATTTTAATATTCATCAACGTCAGTCGATTGGCCATTTAGTTGAGCCTGCGCCAAATGCAGAACAGTTGGAAAAAGCCTTTCAAGCTGCATTGACTGCGCCAGACCATCATCGTTTAAAGCCGACCCGTTTTGTGGTGATTTCAGCGGATCAACGTGAAGCTTTTGGTGAATTATTGTCTAAAGCTTTGGCGGATTTGGGTGAAACCGATCAGACTCAGTTAGACCGCGTCAAAAATCACCCATTTCGTGCACCACTTTTGGTTCTGGCATTAACGAAATTTCAGCCACATCCCAAAGTTCCTAATTTTGAACAAACCTTAAGTACTGGTGCGGCAATACAAAACTTTTTATTGTCGTTACAAGTGCAAGGTTTTTCAACCATGTGGCGCAGCGGTGTTGTGATTGAGTCGAATCTGTTTAAACAGGCTTTAGGTCTTGCAGAAGATGATTTAATTTCTGGAATTATTTATATTGGAACGGCAGCAAAAGCCATTCCCGCACGTGCAGAAATAAATACACAAGATTATGTGAGTTATTGGAATAAATAACTTTATTGAATACTGAGTCATTAAATACTGAGTCGAGATATAAAAAGAATGTCAGAGTTGAATTTTTCGGATCTTGTTGAACCTGTTTTAGTTGATCAAAAAACGGCGTTACGCGTAACAGTTTTAGGTGGCGGTAGTTTCGGTACTGCAATGGCAAATACTGCGGTACGTAATGGTTGCGATACCATGATCTGGATTCGTGATGAAGTTGCCGCAGCAGAAATTAATCAAACCCACGTGAATAAACGTTATCTACCCGATTTTACTTTAGAGTCTGGTTTGAAAGCGGTGACCGATTTAGAAACGGCTATTTGTAACCGCGACATTATTTTAGTGGCGATTCCAAGCCATTCTTTTCGTGATGTGCTGAAACAAATTAAACCATTTATTACTTCACAAGCAGTCATCTCTTTAACCAAAGGAATTGAAGCTAAAACCTTTAGTTTTATGAGCGATATTATTCGTGAAGAATTACCTGAAGTGCCTTATGGTGTGCTTTCTGGACCGAATTTAGCTAAAGAAATTATGGCAGGACAACCCGCAGGAACCGTTATTGCAAGTGAATCAGAACTGGTGCGTTATGCAGTACAGCAAGCCTTACACAGCGCATTATTCCGTGTGTTTGCCAGTGATGATGTACATGGTGTGGAACTTGGCGGTGCTTTAAAAAATATCTATGCTGTTGCAATGGGTATGGCTGCTGCCTATAAAGTCGGTGAAAATACGAAGAGTATGATTTTAACCCGCGCATTGGCCGAAATGAGCCGTTTTGCAGTGAAATTGGGTGCAAATCCGCTGACTTTCTTGGGTTTGTCAGGGGTCGGTGATTTGTTTGCGACCTGTAGTAGTCCACTTAGCCGCAATTACCAAGTCGGTTTTGCTTTGGGTTCTGGTAAGAGCTTGGAACAGGCAACCAAAGAATTGGGTCAAACGGCAGAAGGGATCAATACCATTATTCAGGTACGCAGCCGTTCAGAAGAATTAGATGTGTATATGCCAATTACCAGTGCTTTATATGATGTGATTTTTGAAGGTGCACCGCCTTTAAGCATTGCACTTTCACTTATGAAAAATGGGCATCGTAGTGATGTGGAGTTCGTTTTACCTCACCATGAAGTATAATTTTCAAATAATGGAATATTCAAATAATGGAATAAATAAGCTCTGTCATAAAGTTGGGTTATAATTGCGGCATATATAGAATAAGGAAATTTTATGCAACTCACTTTAGTCCGTCATGGTGAAGCCTCTCCTGCGGTCAATGGAAATGATGACAAGCGTCCATTAACCAAGCGAGGGCATAAGCAGGCGCAACAAACTGCAGAATATTTAAAGGACATGATTAAACCCGATGTATTTGTGGTGAGCCCTTTATTGCGTGCACAAGAGACTTTGGCGCATCTGCAACATTATTTTCATGATGTACCTGTGCTGGTATGTAATAAGATTAAACCTGAAGATGATGCGAAATCAGCAGTTGAATGGTTGTCCCAGTTGCCTTATGAATCGATTGTTGTGGTGTGTCATATGAATGTGGTGGCGCATATTTCATCATTATTGACATCCGAGTCGTTCCATCCGTATGCTCTGGCTGAAGCGCGCATATATGAGCAAGCAGTCATTGCTGCCGGATTATCAACACAGTTAAAAAGTTTTATTCCAAACACATAAAATATTAATTAAAACGGCAGAAAAACATTAATGTTGTATTTATGGATGCCTGAAGCCAATGGGGTTTGGCAATGGTCGACTGGAGAGAGCTGGTATCCAGTCTCTAGTCTCGAGCATTTGATTCAAGAGACTCAAGCCCATCATAGGGAAGAAGCCATCGTGTTTTTTCCAAGCCGTGATGCGCAAATGCTGCAACAGACTTTAGCCAAATCACAATATAAAAAATTGGGTGTTGACGGGGTTAAATATCTATTAGAAGAATTTGTGGTTTTACCCATTGATTCAATGAAGGTATTGCATCATTTTCAAAATCTAGATCAGTTGGTCATTTTGGGTGTGGCAAATAGCACAGTGGAAATGCTGCAAAATGCCTTGAGCTTGATTCCGGTCAAAGTCATTTCCCTATTGCCTGATTTTCTGATTTTACCTATTCCTGAAGCAGGACAAACCATCATTGCCAATGTATCAGGACGTTTGCTGGTACGTGAAAACGAATTTATGGGAAATTCGGTTGATGATTTAGCCTTATTTTTAGATTATCAGCCGAAAGGGCGTCGTTATAAAGTTAGTGATTTTACTGCTGAACAAATGCAAAGCCTTGAAGCAATGGTCACGCATGAGCAGATTGAATCTTTTCATTATGAGTTGCCTGTCTTAAAAAAAGCCAAAGCTCATCCTTTTAATATCCTGCCGAAAGCGAAAAACAGCACCGGTGTAGCAGGGTATTGGAAAGCATGCGCTGCCGTGTTGGTCGCTGCTTTGATGGTTCAGTTTAGCTATGATGCAACACGCTGGTATAAATATAGAAAAGTGGCAGATCAGACTGCGCTACAAGCGATTGATCAATATAAATACTGGTTTGGGCAAAGTAGCCGTGTCACTGAACAGAATTTAAAAAGTCAGTTTGAAAGTCATGTGCGTTTGAATAAAAGTGCTAACACTCAAGCCTTGCAATTACTCAGTCGTGTGGGTCCCATTTTAATGCAAAATCAAATTGTAGCCAATCGTATCAACTACGATGCTTCAGTTTTAAATATGGAATTGAAAGCCAATTCTGCTACGGCATTGCAAACTCTAACGCAACAACTGAATCAGCAAGGGTTTAAAGTTGAATTAGGCAATATTCAGCCGAATGGCACCGGTGCACTTGGATTGGTGAAAATACAATAATGAAAACATCAGAAAAACTGCAAAGCTCGATTGATCAATCGATAGAGAGAATCGCGGATTATTTGGATCGGTTGTCTGTGCGTGAACGCTATATGGTGATTTTTACCACCATTTTTGTTCTGGTTGCGGCGATTGGTTCGGCACTTTGGTTTATGCATGCAGCGGCCAATAAACAGCAAAATCGGGTCAATGATTTAAAAGACATGATGGTCTGGATGCAAAGTAATGCCGTGACCATGAAACCTGCCGATGATTTGCAGTTAACTGCGGCAGATAAAGTACAACGTGTTGCTCAGCAACAAGGACTATCGGTTGCATCACAGCAAGCAGGTGAACAAATTCAAATTGTGGCAGTGCATGAAAATTACGCCATTTTGGCAAATTTTTTAACCCAATTGGCTCAGATGGGACTAAGTCTTGAGAAAATAGAGTTAATTTCTGAGGCAGGTCAGATTAAATTAACAGCGACAGTGCAATAATGGGTAAAAATAAAGATCTGCTAAGCATGGTGTTTTTCATGGGCTATGCCTATAATATGGCGACTTAAAAAGCAGTAGACTTTTACAGATATGTTGTATTCTCTTGCCCGCCCTTTGTTGTTTTCTTTAGCACCAGAGCGTGCACATGAGCTGACACTATCGTTATTGAAATCAGCTCATCGCATGGGCATGATGCGTCAAAGCATTGCCTCTAAACCAGTGACTTGTATGGGGATTCAATTTCCCAATCCAGTGGGTTTAGCTGCCGGCCTAGACAAAAATGGCGCTTATATTGATGCCCTGGCTGGACTGGGGTTCGGTTTTATTGAAATTGGAACCATTACACCGCGTCCACAAGCGGGCAATCCGCATCCTCGTTTATTCCGTTTACCTGAAGCCAAAGCCATTATTAACCGTATGGGTTTTAATAATGACGGGGTAGACAAACTCATTGAAAATGTGAAAGCTGCAAAATTCAAAGGCATCTTGGGGATTAATATTGGTAAAAATGCCGATACTCCGGTTGAAAATGCAGTCGATGATTATCTGATTTGTCTTGAAAAAGTCTATAACTACGCTTCTTATGTGACTGTCAATATTTCATCACCGAATACCAAAAATTTGCGTAGCCTGCAAAGCGGTGATGCGCTGACAGAATTGTTGGAAACATTAAGAAAGCGTCAGCTTGAACTGGCTGAAGAACATCAGCATTATGTACCTTTGGTGCTTAAAGTCGCTCCAGATTTAACCCCTGAAGATATCGAATTTATTGCAAAGCAATTGATCCAGTTTAAAATTGATGGTTTGATTGTGACCAATACCACTTTGTCACGTGAAGGCGTGGAAAATCTCAAGTATGGTAATGAAGCGGGTGGCTTGTCTGGTGCGCCAGTCTTTGAAAAAAGTACCGCTTGTCTTGCAGCATTTTCAAAAGCATTGAAAGGTCAAATTCCATTGATTGGTGTCGGCGGTATTTTGTCAGGTGAGCAGGCAGTTGCAAAACAAGCTGCTGGTGCAAGCCTTGTACAAATTTATAGTGGCCTCATCTATACAGGTCCAACACTGGTTAAAGATTGTGTTGATGCGCTAAATACACCATGAATACATTGGATATCTTCATACTGATTATTTTGCTCATTGGAGGGCTAAACGGTTTGCGACAAGGATTGGTTTCAGCCTTTGCGAACTTGGTAGGATGGATTTTTGCACTGATCGTAGGTGCAAAATACGCAACCATTCTGGCACCTTCGATGGTCTCACTCAGTGGAGACCCAGTAGTACAAAAAATTGCAGCTTTTGCATTTATTGTATTGGTCATGGTGGTGTTAACCTGGGTTATTACTGCATTCCTCAACAAGATATTAAAGAGTCTAAAACTTGGCCCCCTCAACAGATTGGCAGGCGGTGCTTTTGGCTCTTTAAAGGGCTTAATGATTGTACTTATTACCATGCAGGGCATCGGTCCTTGGGTGGAAAGTTCTCCGCACTGGAAACAGTCTAAATTTGTACAACTCCTGATCCCTTATGCACCATGGGCCGCTGAGCTTTCTAAAGAAGCCGCACATGGAGCGCTCAATCATATCAAGTCCGATGAAGGTGCGCCGGCATCTTCCGACTCATCGTCTGATAAAACGCAGAAGCATGCAGCGCGTACAGATGAATCAACAAATAATCCTTTTTATTAATCCTAGCTTGTTTGCGAGGTTGCTATGTGTGGAGTAGTTGGTATAGCTGGTAAGTCACCCGTTAACCAAATGTTGTTTGATGCATTAACGATGTTACAGCATCGTGGTCAGGATGCAGCCGGAATAGTAACTTGTCATGAAGGGCGTTTGTTCCTGCGTAAAGACAACGGTATGGTACGAGACGTCTTTCATACGCGTCACATGCGTGCACTGCTAGGTAATTACGGTATTGGTCATGTGCGTTATCCTACAGCGGGTTCTTCAAGCAGTGCGGAAGCACAGCCGTTTTATGTGAACTCGCCTTATGGTATTACCTTGGCGCACAACGGTAACTTGACCAACGCTGAAGAAATTCATGATGATTTGTTCAAAACAGATCTTCGTCATATGAATACCGATTCAGATTCAGAAGTGCTTCTAAACGTTTTTGCGCATGAAATGCAAAAAAGTGGCAAGCTGAATCCAACTGCAGAAGATGTTTTTCAGGTGGTTTCACGGGTACATGAGCGTTGTAAAGGTGCTTATGGCGTTGTGGCAATGATTACTGGACATGGTTTGGTTGGCTTCCGTGATCCAAACGGTATTCGTCCACTGATTTATGGTTCGCGTGAAACTGAAAAAGGCATGGAATATATTATTGCTTCTGAATCAGTGGCAATTACTGCTTTAGGCTTTAAAGTTGAACGTGATATTGAGCCGGGTGAAGCAATTTTCATTACTTCAGAAGGTGAAATGTTTACCAAGCAATGTGCGGAAAATCCTGAATACCGTCCTTGTATCTTTGAATATGTCTATTTTGCACGTCCAGATGCAATCATTGATGGCATTTCAGTTTATAAAGCACGTTTGAAGATGGGTGAAAAACTCGCGTATAAAATTTCGCGTGAGTGGGGCGAAGAACACGACATTGATGTGGTGATTCCAATTCCAGATACATCACGTACTTCAGCTTTAGAACTTGCCAATATCTTGGGTGTTAAATTCCGTGAAGGCTTCATGAAGAACCGTTATATCGGACGTACCTTCATTATGCCGGGTCAGCAACAACGTGAAAAATCAGTTCGTCAAAAATTGAACCCGGTTGAACTTGAGTTTAAAGACAAGAATGTTTTACTGGTTGATGACTCGATTGTTCGTGGTACGACCTGTAACGAGATTATTCAAATGGCGCGTGATGCCGGTGCGAAGAAAGTATTCTTTGCTTCAGCTGCACCGATGGTGAAATATCCAAACGTGTACGGTATTGATATGCCAGCGAAAGACGAGCTGATTGCATCGGGCCGTAGTGTGGAAGAAATTCGTGAAATTATTGGTGCCGACCGTTTGATTTTCCAGGATTTGGAAGATTTAAAAGGTGCTGTTCGTACCAGTAAAGTACCCGCCCTACAAGAATTTGATTGTTCAGTTTTTGATGGTGTGTATGTGGCGGGTGGAATTGATGCAGCTTATCTGGATGAGCTTGAGCGCAAACGCAATGATTCTGCAAAAAAAGCCGTCGGTGGTTATATTGATGTGAATATTGATGCTGCATCGGTTGATCTTACTGGAGTGAAAGAAGAATAAAATTCTTCTTAATTCTATGAAAAGCGGGAATTTCCCGCTTTTTTAATTTATGATGTTTAAACAAAATATAAGGTAACAAAGGATCTTCACATTGAAGAGTGCGGGTTATTCTTTTATTCAAAACAAAAATATGGTTTGGTCTGCAAGTATTTGTATGCTTGCGGTATTACTCACACTATTCTTTTTAAATACAATCACCGGCTTGTGGGTATTTTATTTTGATCATAGCCAGTCTATTTTTTGGCATGTTTTGAGTCCTTATTTAATCGTGCTGCTGCTTGGCGTGATGGCTATTTCAGTTTTGTATGAGTTTTATGTGTTTCGTTCCGGTGGGCATTCACTGGCAAAACAGTTGGGTGCACGTCGCTTAAGCTTAATTGAAAGTATTCCTGAAGAAAGTGTTGCGCTCAAAATTACTGAACAATTGGCAGATACCTTTGTAATTGATACCCCCGCAGTCTATGTACTTCCCAATGAAGTGGGTGTAAATGCCCTCACGGCAGGTTTTTATCCGCGAGATATTGTGATTATTCTGACTTGGGGTGCATTACAAAATTTAGATGAATTGGAGCTTTATGGCTTGTTAAGCCATGAGTTTAATAAAATTTTATCCGGTGAAACGGCAGAAAACACCCGTCTAAAAATTCTTTATAGTAGTCTGACGACCTTTAGCCAGTGGGGCAGTAAAATTGCCAAACAGGGATTTACCAAACATGGTCAAGCGCGTACGCATAAATTTGCCACTTCTTTTGTTGCAATGGGTGGTGTGATCTGGTTGGTGGGAAGCTTGGGTATTTTGATTACCCGATTTATTAAATATATTTCATTGGGTGGACGGACATTTAAAAATGATCAAAAAACCAGACGCCTGATCCAAAATGATGCCAATGTGCAAACGCTATTAAGAATCAATGTGCATCATTCAGGTTCGCAAATTTATAGTGAATATGCGGAATCCATTTCTCATATGTGCTTTGCCAATTCTTTAAGTCCACAAAACTGGATGAATATTCATCCCAGTATTGAACAGCGTATTTATGAGCTGAATCCGGGTTTGGTGCAAGATTTACAGCTGGAAAATTTAAAAAAATTACGTAATCAGCCACTATTTAGTTTGTTCCGGTCACTGGATGAAGTGAATAGTGAAATATATTCACCGTGGAGTTCACCGCAACCGCTTCCACTGTTACGTTTATCACCGATTAGTTTTGCAATTAATGATGCGATTAAACCTTTAAAGCCAGAAATTAGAAATAATATGCGGCGCCCTGAGCTAATTCAGCGGGCATTGCAGACGGCAACTGGTTCGCGAGAAGTGATGGTGTCGATTTTAATGATTCGACAGTATCGTGAATTCATTCCCGCAGATGCGGAAGTGAGTCGGGCCATTGTTGATTCATTACTCAATTTAGACGGTCGGGTTCATATTTCTATTTTCCGTGAAGCTTGCAAAAATATTGGGGCAATGCCTGCCACCATTGCGCGGCAGTTTTTAATGAAATTGGCGCGAATTATTCAAGAAGATGGTGAAATCGGGCTGCTGGATGCCTTGCTGCTTGAATATGTGAAATTTGAATTGAATCTTCTGCCATTACATACACCGACTTCATTGGAAGAGGTTAAACCGCATATTGTGCGTCTGATCGATGCCTTGTTGCATGTGCAGCAAATCAATAGCCTAAATCAACTGGATGTACGTGAAAAGATTCTCAAGCGTGTCTTGACCGCAAAAGAATTAGAAATGTATACCGAAATCTCGGATGAACCGATTGATTTGGCAGAAATCTTAAATGATATCGCGGGTTTATTACTGCGTGATCGTTTAAGTATTTTGGGTATTGCCGAACTGTGCCTGTGGAATGACCGTATTATTACCCAGGATGAACTGGATGTTCTGGAATTGCTGTATTGGCGTTTTGGTTTTGAAACAGATGAAATTATTGAACAAATGCAGAAAAAAAATAGTTTGATGATTGTATAAACAAGCTGCGATAAAATTATAGATGAGTGATGATTAAACTAATCTTTAATAAAAGATCAGCAAAAGACAAGTAATCTAGTTAGAATACCAAGCATTCAATGGGTGATGAAAAAAGATGATAGGGCATCAGCGTGACATACTGGCAACATTAGGAATCGATATCTGGGTTCCTAAGGCTGCTGCGTGTCAAAAAATGCCATCTTCATCCATTTGGCGGGATCAAGCTGCCCCTGAATATCTGACTGAAATTGTGGTGGCGAAAGCTCAATCACCCATAGCTCTAGAGCCAAAGGCTGAACAGCTCAAAACGCCTGATCGACCAAAACAGTTGCCAACACCAACACTGGCTGTCAAAGAAGTTCAAGCTGAAGTTGTGCCTCAAGTTATTGAGGAACGACCTGCGCTACACATCGCATCTTTTCAATTGCAGGCTTTTGGTTTGCCACATTGTGTCATCGTGATTGATGCTACTGAACTGAGCGCTGAACAACAGCAACTGTGGAATAATATTCAACAAGCCCTTCAAGCCGAATATTATGAATTACAGTGGCCATTTCCTTTAATAAATTTTCAGGATGGCCGCGGTGCAGAAAGTTATGTGCAAGGCTTTATAGACGCGATTAGTGCAGATAAAAATATTATTTTATTAGGGCAATTCCCTTATTTTAATCATTCAAAAAGTATTCATTTAGCTGGTCTGCAAGAGATGTTGGATCAGCCATTATTAAAAAAACGTTTATTGCAATTTATGCAAAAAACTAAGCAAAACATGGATGCTACATGAAGAAGAAAGTTGTTGTTTTTAGTCAGTTAGATCAAGACATACTTCAGCGTTTACAAGCTCAATACCAGGTTGAAGTCATTAATCCAAAATTAGGTGATGTTAACCAGCAGATCCGTGAACAGGTCAAAGATGCCGATGGCATGATTGGGGCAGGGCGTCTACTCAATGAGAGTAATTTGGCAACGGCACAGCAACTTAAAATTATTTCCAGTGTCAGCGTGGGTTATGACAACTACGATTTGGCTTATTTAAATCAGAAAAAAATCTGGTTATCGAACACGCCTCATGTGCTTACAGAAACTACAGCCGATCTGGCTTTTACGCTATTGATGAGTGCTGCGCGTAAAGTCCCTTATTTAGATCAATGGACCAAGCAAGGTCAATGGAAACGTACAGCAGCTGAAGCTCAATTTGGACGCGATATTTTTGCTAAAACCTTAGGCATTATTGGTCTGGGTAATATTGGTGCTGCTGTCGCACGTCGTGGCTTTTATGGCTTTAATATGAATATTCTTTATCATAATCGTCGTGAAAAATTAGAATTGGCACAGCCTTTAAATGCACGATATTGCGGTTTAGATGAATTATTACAACAGTCAGATTTTGTCGTGGTTGCTGTCGATTTAAATACACAATCCAAAGCATTGATCGGTCAGCATGAATTTGATCAAATGCAGCCACATGCGGTATTTGTGAATATTGCACGTGGTTCTGTGGTGGATGAGTATGCACTCATTGACACCTTAAAAGCGGGCAAGATTTTTGCTGCCGGGTTGGATGTCTATGCAAAAGAGCCTTTGCAAGAATCAGAACTGTTTAATTTAGAGAATGTCGTGACTTTGCCACATGTCGGTTCAGCGACTACAGAAACCCGTAAAAAAATGGCTGAACTGGCTTATCGTAATTTGATCGATGCACTGGAAGGACGAACACCAGCTTATGTGGTGAATGCTTCATTTTCTTAAAATTTGATAACACTTCATTGCAAATCCCTCCAATTTTCAATGTTATAGTCTTATAAATTGAAAAAAAGCAGTTTGAGAATATAACATTGAAACGGTTTCTATTGGCTTGCAGTATTGGTTTGGTCTCAATTGTGGGGCCGACGCACAGTGCTAATGTGAATTCAACGCCCCAGTTTAATGTTCCTGAAATCGGCAGCGGAGTCGGTTTAATTGACCAGCAAAAAGAAAAAATAATTGGTGAAAAAGTATTCCGTGAAGTTCAAAAGCAAATGCCTGTGTTGCAAAATCCATGGTTGGAAGATCAATTAGGCAGTGTATTTTCTCATATTTTAAGTCAAACCCAGCTTGGGCAGCCTATAGGTCTGGTCATTATCAATGATCCTCAAATCAACGCTTTTGCCGTTCCTGGCGGGCTGTTTGCCATTAATACAGGGATGGTGATTTCTGCTCGCAATATGGATGAAGTGGCTGGGGTAATGGCGCATGAAGTTGCACATGTGTCACAGCGTCATTACAGCCGATCACAGGAAGCTTTTAAGGGGCAGGGCTTACTGACTTTGGCAGGCCTTTTGGTGGGTGCTTTGATTGCTTCGCAAGCGGATGGTGATGTAGGTACAGCAGTGATGTTGGGTTCACAAGCTGCATTAATGGATAAGCAGCTGAATTACAGCCGTAACCAGGAACGTGAAGCTGACCGGATTGGCATGCAATATATGTATAGCGCTGGTTATAGTCCGCAAAGTATGGCGGACTTTTTTGAAGTTATGGATCGATCAACCAGTAAAGTAAGTTTTTTGCCTGACTTTTGGTTAACTCATCCCTTAAGTACAGAGCGGATGAGTGAAGCGCGTTTACGCGCAAATCAGTTCCCTCGAGTAAAATCAAGTTTGCATGATGAAGATTTTGAAATACTGAAATGGTACAGTCGGGTAATTTCTAATCAAGCCACCGAACAGCAATTACAGATTTTAGCCAATCGTAAAAATTTTGCAGGGCAGTTGGCTCTATCTGCTTTTTATCTAAAACAAGGTGACTATGTTTTAGCTCAGCAAGTTTTAGATCAGGCAAAGGCACAGCAGCGCTTAAATAATTTGTTGGTGTTAATCCAAACTGATATTTATTTGGGGCAAAATAAAACCGATGAAGCGTATAAAGCGATTCAGTCTGCTGCACGAATTATGCCTGAAAATCGGGCTTTGGCTTTTAAACTTGCAGAAGTATATATTCGTCAAAAAGAACCTGCACAAGCATTAAATCTCGTTCAGCGTTTTTCCAATAAGAACCCTCGTGATATTCAGGCCTGGCGCTTGATGCAGCAAGCTGCAAATATCGATCAGCAATCCCCAATTAGAACGGTAAATGTATTGCGTTATCGTGCGGAAGTGGAATATTGGTCGGGCTGGGAAGAAAATGCAATTAAGTCATTATTGCATGCGCAGCGCTTGGTCAAAAATAATGAGCTGTTGTCTGCAAAACTAAAAATGCGCATTAATGAAATGCAAAAAGAGCGCCAACTAAGAATCTAATTGTAGATGATGATTTTGCAATGATAATAAAAAATAAGGAGTTGAGCATGATAGAAGGTCAATGCTTATGTGGAATAGTGAAGTATCGTTATCATGGTAAAATTGAAAAAACCATCATATGTTACTGCAAAGACTGTCAAATGGCTCAAGGTTCAATCTTTGGCTGGAACAGTCCTTTGCAGAAATCCAGATTTGAAATTAGCAGTGGAATTAAATTTCTAAAAGAATATTTTCATAGCCCAAATAAGGCACGTGTTTTTTGCCAGGAATGCGGTAGTCCAATTTATTCATATCGGGTAGATTCGCCTGAAATTATTCGTTTACGCTTAGGGACGGTAACTTCGGGTGAATTGCCGGCACCTTCAGAGCAAGCCTATACTCAATACAAGCCATATTTTTTGCATATTGATGAATAAAATCTACATCTAGAAACTTGAAGTATATGATAATCTTAGGCTGGATTTGTATTTCTAACGATGAACAATATTGATTGAATTATGAAAAAAATATTATTTTTTGGTTTTTTAATGGGGTGTGCGACATCAAATGTTGCCTTGGCAAGTGTTGAGCAGTATGTAACATCAGTGGAGAAAATTTCTGAACAATATAAGCAGGAAACCAGAATTTTTTTTAACAGTTTGGATGCTCAGCAAACCAGTTTTACTTCACAACAGCAAGTTCAATTCTGCGGAATCGTGAGTAATTATGTGGAGCAGTTATATCAAGCGGCAGATCGAAACAGGGATGCTTTAGACCGTCAATTTAGACAGATGACCAAGCAGGATGTGATTCATCAAGTGATGTTATCAAAGGAAATGCTGATTTTGAAAAAATATAATGTTCAGTGTGATCTGAAATAAGAAGTGAATACGCCTGAACTGTCTTTAAATAAAGGCAGTTCAACGTTAAAGAAAGAATGATATTAGAAGTGGGGTTATGCAAGTTTAGCTTTAATTTTAGCTGAAACTTGTGCAGGATCGGCGCGCCCGGCTATGAGCGGACGCAGAGAATTCATCACCTTACCCATATCTTTCATGCTAGTAGCTTCTTGAGCAGAAATAGTCTGCTCAATGATAGAATCAAGCTCTTCCTCAGTCATAGCTGCTGGTAGAAATTGAGATAAAATCTCAAGTTCGGCTTGTTCCTTACTAGCTAAGTCTTGTCGATTAGCGCCTTCAAAGGCTTTAATCGAATCTTTACGTTGTTTGATTTGCTTTTCAATGACCGCAAGAACTTGAACATCGTCAAGCTCTTTGCGCTCATCGATTTCGATTTGCTTAATTGCCGCCTGAAGACCACGTATTACCGTTAACTTCGACATTTCTTTGGCACGCATAGTTGCTTTCAAAACGTCCGTTATTTGGTTTTTTAAAGTAGTCATTTATCTTGTCCAGGCAGTCAATCACAAATTAATCTTAGTAAAGGCGAGTAGTACGTACAGACTCACGCGCCAATTTCTTTTGGTAGCGTTTAACTGCAGCAGCTTTTTTACGTTTACGTTCTTGAGTTGGTTTTTCGTAGAATTCGCGTTTACGAACGTCAGCTAAAACACCAGCTTTTTCGCATGAACGTTTGAAACGACGGATGGCTACGTCTACTGGTTCGCCTTCTTTCAATTTAACTTGTGGCATGAAGAATCCTCATAAGTTATGGATAAGATCTATGGCACGATTGCCTTAGATCACAAGTGAAGGACAGTATTTTACTCATTTACATCTCATATCACAAGTCTATAATAGCTTTAGCAATATTTAGATACGGGTAAAAGGCAGTTTAATGATCGTTCTTGGCTTAGAAACTTCTTGTGATGAAACTGGGTTAGCACTCTATAACAGTGAAGTCGGCTTGATAGGACAGGTGTTATATAGTCAGATTAAACTGCATGCAGAATATGGTGGTGTTGTTCCGGAACTGGCTTCACGTGACCATGTAAGAAAATTAATTCCTTTAATTAATCAGTTGCTTGAACAAAGTAGTATCAAAAAATCACAAATTGATGCTATTGCGTATACACGTGGTCCAGGTCTGATGGGCGCATTAATGACGGGCGCATTATTCGGTCGAACCCTGGCATTTGCACTCAATAAACCGGCAATTGGTGTACATCATATGGAAGGTCATATGCTTGCGCCTTTATTATCGGCTACGCCACCAGAGTTCCCGTTTGTCGCTTTATTGGTCTCTGGTGGTCATACACAGCTCATGGCAGCGCATGGTATTGGTCAATATGAATTGCTTGGCGAATCAATTGATGATGCAGCGGGTGAGGCTTTTGACAAAGTTGCAAAAATGATGGGCTTGGCCTATCCGGGCGGACCCAATATTTCAAAATTGGCGCTGCAAGGTAGTGCAACAGCGTTTGATTTCCCACGTCCGATGTTGCATCAAGGGCTAGACTTTTCATTCAGTGGTTTGAAAACTGCGGTTTCAATTCAATTGAAAAAAGTTGAAGGTCAAAACCGTGAAGCCGATATTGCGGCATCCTTCCAAGAAGCATTGGTGGATACCTTGGTGAAAAAATCGGTTAAAGCACTCAAGCAAACCGGTTTAAAACGTTTGGTGATTGCGGGTGGTGTAAGTGCCAACAAACGTTTGCGTGAACGTTTAGAGGCAGATTTAGCCAAAATTCAAGCACAAGTTTATTATGCAGAACCGGCTTTATGTACCGATAATGGCGCAATGATTGCCTTTGCCGGTTATCAACGTTTAAAAGCAGGGCAGTGTGATGGTCTGTCGGTAACAACGACTCCGCGTTGGCCGATGACAGAATTGACCAATCCTTCAGAAGCTTAAGTTTTGATTATTTAAAAAGAGGCGTAATGCCTCTTTTTTTATCGGGCCTGTTTCAGCATTTATAGCTTTAAACAGTTAATTGTTATCTTGAATATATCTTTTGAATTTTCCAATGTGTCATATTTCAGCTTGGTGATGACTGCATTGCTACTTCTTATAAGATAGAAAGACTTCTTTGTTGATTAAATTATAAAAGTTAAATCAGCCTGTAATTTTAATTTTTAGAACAAAGCCATGAAATGCTACACGTTGAAAAATGATTTTAAACAAAGAAAAGAGCAATTTCTAAATTTGAAATTGCTCTTTTAGGGTTAACGATCATTGATAGTTCAATGACAGCATTCAATTAATCCTGACGGATCAACTCATTAAATTGTTCTTTAAGCTCAATGTATTTTGGATTTAATTTTGCTTGATCGCTCTTATCTTTAAAGATTTTCGCAACAGTAGCTTTGACCTGATCTTCAGTGCTACGTGGCTGTTTTTCAGTTGTAACAGCATCGTTGAGTTCTACTTTAACCTTAGGTGTAACGCCTTTATTTTTTCGGCCGGTTTTGTGGGTACCTTTTTTATGATGTGCATAACGACGTGCACGGGTGTAGCCCATCAGCAAAAACTTTCTTGCCATGTCTGCGCCAACAAAATCATTTTTCTCTAAATAATCTAAAAATAATGCAAAAATCTTCGCGCTACTTTCAGTGGCTTGAGCTTCATCTTCAAATTGCCACAATGGCAAAATTTCAGATTTATACGGTTCAACCAATAAAACACCTTCTTCACCACGACCAATGCGATACAACTCTGGACGCTTTCTAAAATTAATCTTTTCAAAGTCGAGTGAAAAGTCAAAGCTGCGTGAAAACGGTTTGGCGTCGGGCTTAGGCGTTAATGAATCTTGTTCGTTATTGGTCATTGGGAGATTCCTTAAAATGTGAGAGTCCACTGAATAATGAACAATATTCGCGACTCTCAAGAGGTTTTGCTGAGTTTGAAGCATTTTGATGGACTTTGATATGTCAAAATTGCAATGAACATCACAACAGTTGTTTATATCGTCCAAATAAAATGATTCAAGTCTTTTGGGAAAAAGATCTGAAAGAATAAATAATCCAGAATTTTTTTAAAACGGTAATGACCGAAATAAAGATCTAAAACCATCTTGATGTGAAGTTTAGATCTTTATTTCAGTATTCAAAAAAGATTGAAAATGGCTAAATGATGAAAAATTATAACGATGCCAATTTTTGCGAACCAATCCAATGTTTAGAGAACTGATACGCTGCACGCCCTGAGCGCTGCCCGCGTGCCTGACACCAACGTAACGCTTCAGCACGTGTATGTTCATCCAATGGCATATTGGCTTTTGCTAAATAATGCTCAACAATTTCTAAATACAAATTCTGATCCATTGGATAGAACGACAACCACATTCCGAAACGATCAGATAACGAAATTTTTTCTTCAATCGCTTCTTGCGGGTGGAGCTCGGTATATTGCGGCACATCCACGCGCGTTACAGGCGTATTTTCATGCATGAATTCAGGTAATAAATGACGACGGTTACTGGTGGCGTAAATAATAAAATTACTTGAACCAGATTGTAATGAACCATCTAGAACACTTTTTAAACTACGGTAGTTTTCATCTTCAGCGTTGAAGGCTAAATCATCACAATAGACAATAAATTTTTCCGGACGGTTTTCAATAAGCTTCTGGATTAGGGGCAGGTCAGACAAATCATCACGTTCAATTTCAATCAAACGTAAACCTTCCGATTCATATTGGGTGAGCAGGGCGCGGACAATAGAAGATTTACCCGTACCACGTGAACCAGTAAGCAAAACATCATTAGCGGGTAAGCCCTTCAGGAATTGCAGTGTATTTTGAATCACTTTTTCTTTTTGTCTTTCAATACCTTTTAGATCATCCAAATACATTTTTTTGGGCTGTTGAATGGCTTTTAATTGTTTGTCTTGCCATTTATAAGCAGATGTTGAAAAGTCGGTTTCTTGTTTCAGTTCTGGTAAATTTTGCTGTAGTTGTTGGAGTACAGTAGAAAGTGCTTGTAATATATGATCAGGTAAATCAATTGTTGCCATGATTGTTCAGCTTATACGGGTAAAAGTAAAAGGATAGTTTTACTGAAGAACTGTATATCAATTAGTCGTGATTTGCTAATGGAATAGGCATTTTTGCAATGATAATCCGCTGGGTTTTCTGTCAATGTTATGCATGATACCCTATCATGAATAGCAAATAAAAAATGGCAGTGTTTGAGGGATAGATATGTTATTTAAAGATTTCACACAAGATATTAATCCACATCAGGCGTATCGCATAAAAAAATTAAAGCGCCAACTTGAAACAGCTGAAACATATGAAGAATGGAAAAGCATCGCACTTGAATTAGATGAAGAATCAGGTGCTCAAGAATGGAAATATGATAACTGTTCACCTTATTTTGATGCTGAAATTATTTCCGAGCGATTAAGCCGGTTAAAACGCTACCGTTTTCAAAAACGTACCGAAGATCTCATGTACATATTACGTGAAGGTTTAAGTTATGATATTGCCAATATTGCAAATCCGATGTTATTTACTGCCACATATGTGGGGACAAAAAAAATCATAGAAGATTATGTGGAAGAAGTCAGTGAAAGCCTTGCCTACATTGCTTCAGATGGTTGTACTGGTTTATGTCGGGCTGAAAAAATTGAATTTTTTGAACATTGTAAAAAAGCATATGGCCAACCTGCCATCATGTTTTCAGGTGGTGCGACGTTGGGGCTGTTTCATACAGGCGTGTGTAAGGCATTGCTTGAACAGGATTTAATGCCCAAGGTGATATCTGGTTCGAGCGCGGGTGCAATTATGACCGCAATGTTGGGAACTTCAAAACCGTCAGATATTTCAGGACTTTTAAATGGTGAAAATTTCTTTAGTGAAGCTTTTCATTTTCGTAAATTTGGCGACATTATAAAAGGCAACGGTGGTTTTGCCGATGTGATCTACCTAAAGAAATTCTTGGTTGAGAATTTGGGTAATGTGACCTTTGAAGAAGCGTTTAAAATCTCTGGTTTGCATATTAATGTGGCGGTTGCCCCTTATGATGCTTCACAAGAAGCCCGGATTTTGAATGCCTATACTTCGCCAGATTTGCTGGTTTGGAGTGCAGTATTGGCATCCTGTGCTGTGCCTATTTTATTTCCACCGGTTAAACTCACCAGTAAACGTCAAAATGGTCAACTAACACCTTATATGGCAAATACGCGTTGGGTAGATGGCAGTGTACGCAGTGATTTCCCTCAAGAGAAAATGGCAAGACTGTATAATTTAAACTACACCATCGCCAGTCAGGTTAATCCTCATATTGTGCCGTTTATGCAAAGTGATGCAGAACGCCACCGTCGAGATCTGTTGAGTTGGCCAGAACGGATTATTCGTCGTCAGGGAAAGGTGATTAGTAAAGGGATTATGGATTTTGCTCGGGGGCGGGTCGGAAAAATTCCACCAGTGCGACGATTGCTCGATCATGGTTTTGGTGTGATTGATCAAGGTTATTATGGCGATGTAAATATTGTCGGTGATTATAGTTTGCGACACTATAGTTATATGTTTCAGAACCCGCGACCATATTTATTCAAATTGTTACAACGTGAGGGTGAACGCGCGACCTGGCCTAGAATATCCTCTATTGAAACGCATGCCCGCGTAGGTAAAACCATTCAACATTGTTTGGAACTTTTAAATTATCAAAATGATCCCGCGCAAAAAGAAGCAGAATTTATTGCAGTTTAATGATGAAGATATTCATCGCTTTAATTTGATTCAAAAGACCAAGCCTAAAAGTTTAACTTTTGGGCGTTCTTTATATACCTTTGAATATCAGCGACAACACTACTGGCTAAAAACCCAAGCACTCAATATAAATCAAAGTTATGAAGCTGGATTTTTAAATGAATTGGCTTTTTATCAGCAATTTGTAGATCAACCCAATTCTTCCAATAACCCGCCTGATTTTTTATTACCTTTTCAAATGATTCCTCACTTAAAAAGTGGAGAAGGGCAACAGGAATCGGGAAAATCTGCCTTGGTTTTGAGTCATGCTGAATCACTATTAGGTGATTGTTCTGGTATGTCGCTGAATGAGATTAAAAAGACACTGTTAAAAGTACTTGATGTCGTTGATCAATTACATCAACTCGGTTGGATTCATGCTGATTTAAAGCGCGAGCATTTTGTTGAATACCAGCAGCGCGTGTGCTTGATTGATTTTGAACAGGTTCAAAAAATCAATTCACCAATAAAATTGCAAAATTTGACCGCAACTCCACGCTACATGGCACCTGAACTTTTTCATGTTGCAGAGAAAAATGTACAAACCGACATTTATGCATTGGGGATTATTTTTTATGAATGGCTCACTGGGCAGCGTTTAACAGCAGAAAATTATCAAGATTGGGCATATTTACATTGCCAACGGTTAAGTATTGAACTTCCAGAACATTTCGCACCTTTAAAAAACCTTTTATCTGGGATGTTGGCTAAGCAAAAAGAGCGAAGATTTACCAGTATTTACACTGTAAAACAGTGCTTACTCACTGAAAATGTTCAATAAAAATACAAAAAAACCGTTTTTGTTTTTTATTTAAACAAACAAGTGGATTTTTCATAAAAAGGTCTTGTCATTAGGAATCGATCTCTATAATATACACAGCCATTGGGGACGTGGCGAAATTGGTAGACGCACTGGATTTAGGTTCCAGCGCCGCAAGGTGTGAGAGTTCGAGTCTCTCCGTCCCCACCAATTATTATCAAACTTGTTTGGTAATAAGGCTATAGAGGATTGGTGTAATGGTAGCATGACGGTCTCCAAAACCGTTCGTCAAGGTTCGAGTCCTTGATCCTCTGCCAAGTTTTAAAAAAATCTAACATTATGTTAGTACCCTGATGGGGACGTGGCGAAATTGGTAGACGCACTGGATTTAGGTTCCAGCGCCGCAAGGTGTGAGAGTTCGAGTCTCTCCGTCCCCACCATCTAGATATTGAAGCAAGGTATATACCTTGCTTTTTTATTGCCTGAAAATAAGTGAAAGATAAAATAAAAAAGCCCAAAAGAGGGCTTTAAAGATTATTTTGAATTAGTTGTTTTTATCTCGATTCAAACGTGAAATATATTTTAAGCTTTTAAGTGATCTTCAAACTCTTCACCGAGTTGCATAGCCAGTGAATTACCCGCCAAATCACAAGTGACCAAACCATATTCTTTTTTAAAGCTAAAAGTAAATCCACGATTGTCGGTTAATGATTTCACCGAATAGCCTAATTTTTCTAACCAAATACGAAACGCAATTAAATTTTTTGCCTTAACAACTTTCTTCACGAGTGAACTCCTTGTGTATATGGGTACATTGCAGTATTAAATTAATAATAGGGATGCAGATTTTTTTTTAAAGGGTGGCTTTGTGTGGTTTTTTATAAAATAAATAATTTGTATTTTATATCAGCAATAATTGAATAAATAATAGCTAAAATTGAAGATAAAATTTACCCGTATATTGAAATGAATATTCAGGTATCTATCTGATTTTTATTTATTTTAATTGATTTTTTTAGGGTGTTTGGAGATGGAAATATTTATACACAATTTTCAATGTAGCTTAAATGTTTCTATATTTGAGCTGTTTTGGGGATTGTTTAGAAATACGGACCTGAAGTGGGAAATTATTATCATTTTATAAGCGACTCAGGATGAGTCAAAAAAATCGCAATGCTTCCGATATTAAAAAAAGATAAACTGTATTGCACCCATGCAGGATGAATGTTTTGTATTCTGTCTGCTATGCAATGTTTATTAAGATGATGATTAGATTGAAATGACGACAGAAACCATTGAACAAAATGTATTGAATCAAATTCAACATATGCAGCAACAAGATTTAATCCCTGTTGCTGTCATGTTAGGACATGAAGATTGGCTGGTCTTCACGGAACAATCAAAAGTGTCTTATACCCCTTTTGGCAGTGCTCGACGTTATCAGCCTGCTTTAGCTGGTTTGCTATTGGTTCGTGTTGATGAAATGAATATGACCCGTGTGGTGACACAAGCTGAGCTGGATGCTTATGCTCAAATGCATCAACTTTTATAAAGCTTCCATATTCGCCCTATATTAAAAATTATCTTTTAACTCTCGTAGGCGTTGGAATTCATCAACGCTTTCAACTCTTAAAAATGGATTGGTATCTAACTCTAACTCAATGGTACTCGGTAGTGTGCATTGACCGAGCATACGTTGTGCTTCGACTTTTTCGAAACGCTGTTGAATCGCCAGATTGTGGGGTTCTGCCTGTAAGGCAAATTTTGCATTTGAAAGGGTGTATTCGTGTGTGCAATACACTTTAGTTCGTGCAGGTAAAGCGGCTAAGCGATTAAGCGAATGATACATTTGCTTATAGGTGCCTTCAAAAACGCGCCCACAGCCCATCGCAAAAAGCGTGTCACCGCAAAAAAGAACATCTAAAGCATCAATAAAATAGACGATATGTCCCAGTGTATGACCAGGTACGGCAATAATCTCAACATCTAAATCATGGAAAGTAATATGGGCTTCATGTTGCAGGGGATGGCTAATAAAAGGAACTTTAGTTAATTCTTCACGTGGACCATAAACAGGAATATTGCGATTGAGTAAAAGTGCAGGTACGCCACCGGTATGATCTTTATGCCAATGAGTCAGCCAAATCTGACTCAGCTTCAAATTGTTTTCTATACAGTATGTTTCTACCAAATGCGCTTCGGTGGGATCAATTGCGACCACTTCCTTACTCGGTGTATGTTCTAACAACCAGATATAGTTTTGTAATTGATTTTTGACATCAATCATGTGAATTTGAAAAGTCATGAGATAGGCGATCAATGAGATAGATATGAATAAGCTATCGTTAAAGTCGATTTTTTTCTAGTGGAAGATCGCAAATCTATACGGATGATTAATTTTCAACAAAGCCGTGATTATCGGGGTTTTGTCAAAAAATGAACTATAGAAATCATTTTTTTAAATCTTTTTCTCTATTCAAGTTTTTCAATCGCTAAAATGGCTACAAATAAAATGGGATAAATTGATATGAAAATGTATCAGGTGGATGCGTTCACAAATGAGCTGTTTAAGGGTAATCCTGCAGCGGTGATTGTGACCGAGCAATGGTTAGATGAAACCTTGATGCAAAATCTTGCCTTGGAAAATAATTTGTCTGAAACGGCCTTTGTGAAAATCATTGATGCAGAGAATTATGAAATCCGCTGGTTTACGCCGACCACAGAAGTGGACTTTTGTGGACATGCGACTTTAGCCAGCAGTTTTGTGCTGTTTAAAGATTTTACATCGGCTAAAGTCATTCAATTTCATGTGAAAAATCTGGGCATCTTCGTAGTTAGCCAAGAGGCTGATGGCAAAATCAAAATGAACTTTCCTATTCGTCGTGCAGAGAAAGTTGAGACTTATCCTGAAATTTTAAATCAAGCTTTAACCAAGCCATTTAAAAATGTCTATTTGAATAGCCAAGCCTATATTGTGGAATATGAAAGTCCGCAAGATGTAATTGATGAAACTCCAAATTTAGAATTACTCAAACAGTTGGGGCGAATTCGAACTGCAATTACAGCACAAGGGACATGCGTGGATTTGGCCTTAACTGCGCAAGCTGAGCAATATGACTGTGTTTCGCGTTATTTTGCACCTGCCAATGGTATTGATGAAGATCCAGTAACGGGTTCAATTCATACCGCCATTGCGCCACTGTGGGCTGAAAAGCTGGGTAAAAGTGAAATTGTGGCTTATCAGGCATCAAAACGTGGCGGGGAATTGCATTGTGTTATGCTTGAAAATGAACGTATTGAAATTTCAGGTTATGCAAAGTTATATATGCAGGCAGAGTTGTATCTATAAAATGTGTAAATAAATTTGCTACAAAGCCGTTGCAATAAACGGCTCTTTTTTCAAAAAACTACTACTAAAAATGAAATGCATTTTCTAAGATGTCGTGGGTTATAAAAATTCATATTGTTGAATAAAATTGGAATAATTATGTTAATGCGGTTTAAACAACTTACCATCTCTTTATTATTTGTCGGCATTAGTGCAACCGCTTGGTCACAACCTGTTTTAGTAAAATCTCAACAGAAGATTGAGGAATATAAATTAGATAATGGTTTGCGTGTCGTTCTTGCGCAAAATGACAAAGAAAATAAAGTATTTATGAATACCGTTTATCTCACGGGTTCATTAAATGATCCACAAGGTAAAGGGGGATTGGCGCATTTGTTAGAACATTTGGCATTTAAAGGGACACAGAATATTAAAGGCGAAGAGTTTCAGCGCCGTCTGGATCAATACACTTTAATGACCAATGCCAGCACCGATTATTACTCGACCAAATATACCAATATTATTCGTCCAGAACAGAATGTAATAAATGAAGTGATTCATCTTGAAGCGGAGCGAATGGATAAACTGGTTCTGCAAGAAAAGTTTGTACCTTCTGAAATTTCAATTGTGAAACGTGAACGTGAAGTTCGGATGGATCAACCTTTTTCCGTCATGATGGATCAAATGTGGAAGTCGGCTTATGGCAATCGATATCTGGGACGTCTGCCGATTGGCGACTTAAACGAATTACAGTCGATTAAAATGGATGAGTTGAATAAATTTTACCGTACCTGGTATGCGCCGAATAATGCCGTAATGGTGATTTCGGGTAAATTTGATAAAGCTGAAGTGTTAAAACAGATTGATAAAAGCTTCAGTCCAATTACGGCACGCCAAGTTCCAGCACAAACTAAAGTTCCAGTACTTGATTCAGCCAAAATCCAGAACAGAAACTTTCTGGTACAAAAGGGCAGTGATTTGGCCAAATTCAATATTTATCTGAATGGCAAGAATGAAAAGATCAAATCTGCACTCGCCTTAGCACCGTATTTATATACCATGCAGCCAAGCGGACATCTTTACCAAAGTGTGGTCGAAACAGGGGTAAGTACCGGGGTTCAATCCACCACATGGTTAGATCAGGACTTTAATTTAGTTTTTATGGGCGCTGTTTATGCCCCAAATCATGATGCAAAGAAAGTCCAATCTGAATTGGTTTCAGGGGTTGAAAAAAACAAGCCATTCAATGAAACCGAGCTGAATCGGGTAAAAAATCTGATTCAAAATCAGGCAGACAACATCCAGAGTAATGCCGCAGCTTTGGGCGGGCGTTTGAGTGATTATTACGTCTCTTATCAAGGGAATTGGTCACAATATTTTACTGATCTGGATAATGTAAAAAAACTAAAACTTAATGAGGTTAATCAAAATTTAACCCAGTTTTTAGTCCCCGAACATCGTATTTCCGGGGATATCAAACCGACACCTGAAGATCAGAAAAAAGCACTAGAGCAAAAACAGGCGTTGGAACAACCTAAAACGCTTGATCAAAATGAGGTTAAAGAAGAACCTTTAAAAGATAGTAGCGTCTATAAACAAGAGGTTGCCGAATACGTCAAAACCTCGAAACAATATTTAGTCGATACCGAAAAGAAAATTCAACGCGGAACATTGAAGAATGGCATTAAATACGCGTTGTATCCGACATCGACACGTGATGACAAAACCTATGCCACCATTTCTGTCGATTTTGGTACGGAAAAATCATTATTTAATAAAGGTGAAGTGCTCGATTTGATGGCGTATTTATTATTACGTGGATCAGATCAATATAGCTTGCAAGATATTGCCGATAAATCAATTGAAGCGGGTGGTGGCGCGACTGCAACTGCATCAGCCAATAGTATTACCATTCAGATTGTGGCAAAAAAAGAAAAGTTTGATGATTATTTTAAATTTATGATGCAGGTTTTGAAAAAGCCGAAGTTTGAACAATCACAATTTGATTTGATTAAATCGCAAACTTTATCTGCATTGGATCGTCCTTATACTGAGCCTGAAACAGTTGCTGCGCTCACCATGACCCGTTTGTTAGAGACCTATCAACCGGGTGACTTGCGTTACCATTTTGAGCCTGATCTTGCCAAGCAACAAATTAAAGCTGCAACGGTTGAGCAAGTGAAGCAGTTGTATCAGGATTTCTTCGTCAGCAACCATGCACAAATCGCGATTACGGGTGATTATCAAGCCAAACCGATGCTCACATTAGTGCAAAAAGAATTTGGTGGTTGGAAAGCACAATTGCCATACCAACGTCTAAGCTCTGATTATCAAGCGTATCCGGCACAGAAAATTCATGCTTTGTCTGAACAGCGTGAGTTCGGCAGTTATCAATCGATTTTGACTTTCCCAGCTGGTGCAAATCATGCCGATGCTACAGCGTTAATTGTGTTTAGCTCTATTTTAGGGGATTCACAACTCTCTTCACGTTTAGCACAAGAATTGCGTGAAAAAAATGCACTGGTGTATGGTTTTGGCAGCGATGTTGAACTGGATGACTGGGTCGATTCTGGTGCCTTAACCATTGATGCCAATTACAGGGCAGGTAAATCGGCAGAAGTTTCACAAGCCGTACGTAAAGTCTTGAGTGACTTACTCACTAAAGGGGTGACCGAGCAAGAACTGGAAGCAGCCAAAGCCAATATCCTGAAAAAACGGGTCACCACTTTGGAAGATGAGCGCAATATTCATCAAATGTTAACGCCACAATTAGAACGTAATCGTGATTTATTGTTCCGTGAGAAACGTGATCAGGCGCTCGCAAAATTGACCAAAGCCGATGTGGATGTAGTGATCAAGAAATACATGAAGCTGGATCAACTGGTTGAAGTCATGGCTGATCAGTATGGGAAACCACAAAACAAATCATAATTCTTAATCCATGCCTTTATCTAGTAGTGCCCCTTTTATCTTAAAAGAGGCACTAAAACTCCTCCCTTTTAGAAAGGTAAAAGCTCTTCGTAAGGGTAATGCTGATCAGTTCAGGGATTTGACCATAAACTCCTTAACTTTTGGGTTATTCTCAGCGGATTCTTATCTTTTAAAATCAAATATTTGGAGTTTATTGGTTCCTTGCGAAACAGTGTTTCTCATTAGCTAAATGAGAAGCGAAGCTTCACAAGAAAAGCATCTTATAAAGACTTTAAATAATTTATTTAAAGCCTTTTCATCGCAAAACTCGTCCACTACCACCGAATAGCAAATCCATCGCAGAAACAGTAACTTCTTAATCTTGCGGTGCAATGCACCTCATGCCTCAAACAGTTGCGAATGACGTATCCGCGTATCAAAAATATGATGAATTCAAAATAGAAAATGCCAGTCAATTTCTTAACTGACTGGCATTACTTCGTAAAGGGAGGAGTTTTAGATTGGGGAGGATTGCATAAAACTATAAGTGATAAAACTGCTTCGCATTGTGATGAAAGACTTGTTCTAATGCATTCGGGTCAAAGGCTACAACTGCATCACTAAAGGCATCAATAATATTCACCAATGATGAGCTGACGCGATCCATCGGAAAGTTGGAAGCAAACATCACCCGATATGTACCAAAACAGTTGAGTACATGGCTAATTAGTGGCATGGCTAAATCATAAATTTCCTGTTTGCTGGCGAGTCGATCCTGCTTATGGAATTGATGACCTAAGACAGGCATCAACAAGCCTGACATCTTGGTGTAAACATTTGGGCAGGTAGCCAGTTCAGCCATATCTTCTCGCCAGCGAATTAAAATATTTTCCCGGGCTATTTTTGTCATTCCTGTCAGTGTTCCGACTTGACCAAAAAGCCCTGCAGGTGTTCCAAAATGATCTAGTACAATCGAGGTTTCAGGGAATTGTTTGGCTAAGGCAATCACATCACTGAGTTGAGTTGAATAGACCCAGGCATCAAAAGTTAAATTGGATTGTGCCAAGGCTTCGAAGCCTTTGAGAAACTTTTTATTCAAATATAAATGCGGTTCATCCGCCCAGGCATGAATATCTTTATCTTCATGCACTGCTGCCATTTTACGAATGCCTTTAAAGCGCGGTGAGGCTTTTTGGTGTAGCTGTAAAATCTTTTTAAAATTACTGTCTCGTGGATCTGCTGTTGCAACAATACCGCCCAGTTTTACCGTCCCCAGGTTAAAGGGCAGAGATTCAATAAATTTTGTTTCGCCTATAACGCCTTTGCCTTTATTTTTATGCCAGCTGGCTTCAACATGCACCACTTGTTCGACCTGATAATGCCCAATATCTTGCATATAATTTTCAGGTAAATAAGGCGCTGTAATGTGATTGGTGAGTCCCACCGTTTCAATGAGATCATCCGATTTCACCAGACGAATAAATTTATCGAGCAAGTAAGGATGCTTGCCCAATAATTTAACTGCCAAAGCTGCCGCATGGGGCGTGTTATAAGGATCCCATTGGTGAATATGCGCATCAATAATTGCAAAATCCAGTTGTTGCATCTCTATCCTTAATTCGGCAGCTCTCTGTTATAACCATACTGCAAAGTGGCATGGCTTTGAATGACCTTTTATCCAAAAGTAGTGGCGTAAAAAAAGCCCTTACGGGCTTTTCATTACATGATCAGTGTTTATGATCATGGTCATGCTTGTTGGCATGAAATTCTTCGTTATGACGGAAGCGAAGATAGTTTTCAAACTGTTCGCAGTATTCGTCATAGTTGTCTTCAAGCATCATCTGGAACTGCTGCATGATGTATGACATGACTTGATCTTTGGCATCACGCATTTCATTGCCATCTTTAAAGTTATTGGCTGCCACCCAGGTATTAAAGCGGGCAGTACCAAACAACATTGCAGCACTGACTTGACCGCGCATTTCAGCGGGTTTCACTTGTGAACCTTTTTCAACACGACAAAAGTCATTTGCTTGTTTGATAAATTCATCAGCACGTTCAAAAAAAGCAGCATTTAACGCTTCTTCTTCGGTTACATCTGTTGCTTCAATCTTTTGAACCATGAACTTTTCCTGCAAAAACGATCTAATGGCATATTATAGGCAAAGCCTTGCAGAAACTAAACCTTTGGATTAATCTAAAAATAGCCTAAGCATAAAAATGGATAATTCAATGCAAGATGCCATTGCGGTACAAAGTCTAAAAAGTGACATTGCCTTATTACGTCAAAACATTTGGCCACCGGCAAATTTGGCCAATGTGGAAGGCTTGCCGATTTATTATGGCTCGAAGTCAGAAGTCGAAGAATATTACCGGCAATGGACGGGCTTGATTGAAAGGGCGCAAGATTTGTTTCAACCCTTTATGGAAGATGAAACACTCGATGCAGTTCATTTACCCAGTCATTTGAATTTGCCGTTGTTTTATTTTCATGTGGATCGAATCCGGATTAATAAAACCCGTGCCAAAGAGTCGAAAACCTTTCGCGGTATTGCCAGCCTGATCGAGAAATGCGGGCAATTTGAACCTGAACAAATTCAAGCCATGAGATTCTGGTTAGACAGTGATGATACTGCTGCCTTGGTTGCACACCGTGAATTTGTTGATTTGCGTACCTATGTGTTTCAGCATGGGCAAAGTGAATATACGCGTACACGGTTTTATGTGAATGGCATTGTGTTAAGCACCGAGTCGCATTTTGAATTGGTGGATGCGCGAGATAAGCCTCGCAAACAGCGTAATGACAGTTATAGCGATCCACTGGCGGATAACAATACCTGGAAAATTTTTGGCAAATATCGCTAAGCAAGTGTGATATCGAAAATTTAAATTTTCGGTGTTACCAGAAAGTGTCGGTTTTAGCATAAGTGTCTAAATGCTCTTGAGCTTGTTGCAGAATGTATTTCTTCTCATTCGCAATCCAGCCCAATATAAACCACACTTTCTGTTTGCGTTTAACCAAGTCTTGAAACAGGGTTTCAGCCACATTTAAATCATTAAATTGCCCCAAGCTTTCTTGAGCAGGTTTTAAATCTTTCAAGTAATTCTTTACCTCTTTGCCCGGATAGAGCGAAGCAATAAACTCGATGCAATAACGTAAGCGTTTGACCCGTTTACGAGTGCGATGCTGGGATGAAATATCCAGCTCCAGAAATTGATCGGCATCTTTGCAAATTTGTTGATGCAATTTCTGAAGTTTTTTTGCGATATCTTTTTTTAATCCAGATTTTTTCTGGTCTTTACTGGGCTGATGTACAAATTGCAGTAAAGCCAAGATTAAGTTGATCGAGTCTAAAGAACGCAAAGACTCCTCAATAGGAATGCTGTTTTCTTCAGGGGCATCCGGAAGTTGCACAAAAGGTGCACCTGCCTGTTGCAGTTGGGGTAAGAGTCCTTCGCTTAAAGCATCGCGGTCTCGGGTTGAACCGAGTTGACGAAACAGTGTTGTCAGTTGTTCTTGCCAATCAGGATCGACATCTGTTGACCAATCGCCGAAAACACGTAAGACACTTCTTAAACGACGAATTGCGACGCGAGTTTGATGAACATGCTCGCTATTATACTGTTCAGCCGCAATAGCTGTCGCATTCGGCAAAAGGTGTTGCAAGGCATTATTGACGATCTGTTTTAATGCACTATCTGTTGAATCTTTTTGATTTAGTTGTAATGGCGTTGCAAATTGAGTGGGAAAAATCTCTAAATTTTGTGCCAGTAAATCACCGCGTTGAGCTTTGCTTCTAACATCTAGCCATAAATGATATTGTTTAACCCAGGGCTGAATAAATTTCATTAGGTCTTGGATAGATCCTTGTTTTAGCTCAAATTCAATCTCATAAATCGCTTGTGTTTGATTATCATGGCGGATCTCACCACGATCTAGACTGACTTCAATTTCGGCACGATTATAATGAACCACATACACCAGACGTTCTACTTCTGTTTCAAATTGCTTGATTAAATTTTTGGCCTGTTTGCCTAATACCTGTTGCAGCAATTTTTTTGCCTGAGAATTGGATTGATAAAGCTCAAGATCTAAAGCAGGATGATCTAATTCACCTAAATCATTTTCTAATTCAAAACGTTCTAAATGATGACCGCTCGGAGCTTTTAAAGTTTGTATCCAGTGCGTGTCTTCAAGGCGTTGACGCAATGAGATTTTTTGCTCGGCTAGGTGCCGTTCTGGCGTATCGTAGTATTTTGCATATAAAGAAATCGGGCGAGCGTTCTTGGACAAAAATAATTGATAGATTTGTTTTTGTTGAGACAGCGGGATCTGAAATTTTAATTCTACTTCGAGCATGTCAAAACTCCTGGCGCTTTATCATTTCTGTTGTTATGACACTAATTGTAAGCCAGTTGTATAAAAAGAGCAGTGTGCGCTTGTAAAGAGATAAAGCGTATGCCTGAGATATAATGGAGATCATTAAAATATCGTGCAATACGCTTTGACTTAACTGTTTTATTTATTACTTAATAAATTTACGACTCACTAAAAATTGTTCTGTCGCTTCAAGTAAATTTTGTGCATAAACTTCCTGTTTCGCCGTCAGCCAGCCCAAAACGAACCAGTCACTGGCTTCAAGCTCAGTTTGCTGAATATAATCTGCAGAAGATGCCAAAATTTGATACTCACTTGCAGCAAGTTGTGCATCATTCAAAGCTTTGCTGTATTTCTGCAAATTTTTGACATCATAAATAGAGGTTAGAATAGGGAAGCTAAACTTTAATTCATGAATCTTGGTGGCTAATTTATCCAGGCTCTCAAAGTCAGCAATGTCGGCACTGTTTAAACTGTCTTGCAATTGTTTGTATTGATTCTGCAAGGTATTTTGCGCAAACCATCTTAAGTCGTGAGATTGAGTTTTTTCTTCGGTGTCTAAACTAAACATCAACAATTCTAAATAGTGATGTACATTTTGAGTGGAGCGAACCAGGTTAGACAACTTTTCTTTGGCATATAAAATATCTTTGGTTAAGTTTGATGCGGTATTGGGGTTTTGTAAAAATGCACCCAAAGTCGTCTGCATATGTTCTAAATGCTGTAAATGATCAAACTGCTGTTTAAATGCCCCCAGTTGCATCGCCCATTTGTCTGAAACAGCCTCATTCCAATCTTTAAATAGCGATAGCGTCAAATTTAAATGATCTAGGGCAATTTGCGCTTGTTGAATATGTTCCTTCTCAGAAACCGCAGCTGAAATAGCGGCAATGTTTGGCAACAAATGCTGTAATTGTTGGGCAATCAGGAGGCGTAAATTTTTATTGGCCGGATCTTTTTTGCTTAAAATAAATTCGTTGGCAGATTTTGCCGGACTGACTTTTTGAGTCGTCGCCAAAAGATTGCCAATTTCAGCTTTACTGCGCACATCGAGCCAAAGTTGGTATTTTTTAACCCATTCAAAGCTGAATGCCAAAAGTGATTGGACAGAACCTGCTTTAAGTTCAAATTCAACTTCATGCACTTCACGCTGCGAAGTTTCAGTCCGTACTTCACCAACATCTAAACTGACTTCAATGTCGGTTTCTTCGAATTGAATCACGCGAAAGGTGCGCTGAATATCTGTCTCAAATTGTAATTTAAGTTGCTCTTGTGAGTCACCTAAAGCATTTTTTAAGAGTTGTTGCGCTTCCGCATCTTGCTCATAAATACTTAAATCAAGCTGTGGCGCCTGTTCAAGTTCACCAAGGTCATAATTATGCTCAAAGCGGTGTAGGTGGCTTTTTCCCGCAGCTTTTAAGGTTTGAATCCAGCGTGTACCTTCCAGTCGTTGGCGTAGCGCAACACCATGTTGGGAAAGCAGGCGCTCTTCAGTGTCATAATATTTTGCTTTAAGTTGAATAATTTCCGATTTTTTAGGATCTAATGCTTTCAGTAAAGCATTACGTCTTGCTTCAGGAATTTGAAATTTTAATTCAACTTCGACCATGATCTTTCATCCTAATTTTTTGACGCTATTTCAGAAATGAATCGCGTCATCTTTACGGTACAAATGCGTTATGAAATCTATTCTTTTATAGCGCTGGAATTGTATTCTTGATTTTAAGTCCCCGATTGTAACGAAAATGATTTTTCATGTAAGACTTGACGAAGCAATTCTTAAGTAATTGCTTTTGAAATGAACAAAAAGTAAGAGTAAACTAAGCTTTTATTTGTGCAAAATATACGCTAACGTAAATAAAAATAATCGGGATGATGACAATGAATGGACTTATCAAGCTAAAATTTGAACACAACCCAGAACCCGAACTTCAGCTTCCGATTCAAAACTATCATGAATTTTATCGGTTTTATTTGACCGAGCACCGCAATATCACCAGTCGCCGTTTGCATGTATTTGGCAGTAGTGTCGGTGTGTATTTCTTTGCTCAGGCCATTCGTCAAAGAAAACCCAAATATTTGGCTTATGGTTTATTGTCTGGCTATGCCTGTGCATGGGTAGGACATTTTATGTTTGAGAAAAATAAACCGGCCAGTTTTAAACAACCCCTGTATAGCTTTATTTCGGATTGGCGTATGTTATCTGACGTGTTACGTGGGAATCTGAGTTTAAATGATCGTTCACTGGATAAAATTCAAAGTTAATGAGTGATGCATTTTTTGCGAATAACAGTAACTGTATCAAAACCCAAGTTTTACTTTAAGATAAAATAATACAGAATTTTTAATAACTCAGGCTTGCAAAAATAGAGTGAATATTCTATTAATGGTTTTGTGCTTATTTAATTCATTTTTCGGATTGAATAAACAAAGTAATCTTAAAGTTTTCCAAGCCTAGAGCGACCTTTCTCTGGGCTTTTTTTATTGATTTATTTAAGTTGAATTTGATCGTGAATTGAAAAAGAGAGTGACTCTCTAATCCTTCGTTCGCTTCCCCAAGCGCGTTTTATAACAAAGAATTAGAAAGTCAGATTGTAGCTCCAAGTTTTATTTTTATATTGTAGTTGTTGTTTATTGTTATTCTGTAGACTGATTAAATCGTTTAATTCACACATGATCTATCACTGAAAATAGGTATTTTTTCACTTAATGGTAAAAAATATGAGAACGGTTACCATTTTCTTGGTTTTTTGAAAATTTATCGGTAACAATCAATTTGTATTTGCGTGATATGCGCTGAATCTTGCTCTTGATATGCATATAATAAGACAGTTCTAGTTTTGGCAGCTTTTTTATGCGCGGTTTATATTTAATTACCAATGATGATCCTTTAGAGCTTTTATTGGCGAAGTTGGAAGGTGCAATGGCTAATGGCGGCATTGCGGTCTTGCAATACCGTCGTAAAAAAATCGCGAAAGAGGATCAAATTTACGAAATCGAGTATATGAAAGCCATGTGTGCTGAATACAGTGTGCCTTTTGTCATTAATGATGATCTTGAAATGGCGGTCAAATACGGTGTAGGTGTGCATTTGGGGCAGGGTGATGGCTCTATTGTTGATGCTGTTGCGCGTTTGCCTCAAGGTGTGTTGATTGGCCGCAGCTGTAATAACTCACTTGAGCTGGCTGAACAGGCGATTGCAGATGGCGCAAATTATGTGGCATTTGGTGCGATCTATGCCACCGACAGCAAACCTGAAGCAGGTAACATTGGCTTGGAAACCTTAAGAATTGCCAAAGAAAAACTCAATGTACCACTCTGTGCGATTGGTGGTTTAACCGTTGAAAATTCCAACGAAGTCATTGAATCAGGTGCAGATTATTGCGCAGTGATTAGTGATATATTGGGACTTCCTATGCATGCCATTCCTGAACGTTTAGATGAATGGTCTGCGCTTTTTCAAGCTACAGCATAAAATATTTTTGATAGATTTAATTTTTAGTCGAGTACCTTCATGAGCTTATCTCCAAAGCAAGAACAATTGTTCAAACAAGCCAGCAAACATATTCCAGGTGGGGTGAATTCACCTGTACGTGCTTTTAATGGGGTGGGTGGTACGCCTGTATTTATTGAAAAAGCCAAAGGCGCGTATTTGTTCGATGTCGATGGTAAACGCTATGTCGATTACGTGGGTTCATGGGGGCCGATGATTTTAGGACATGCGCATCCAGCAATTATTAAAGCCGTTCAAGATGCTGCTGTAGATGGTTTAAGCTTTGGCGCGCCAACAGTTCATGAAACCACACTGGCTGATATTATCTGTGAAATTATGCCGTCAATTGAATTGGTTCGTATGACCAATTCGGGTACGGAAGCGACCATGACCGCGATTCGTCTGGCACGTGGTTATACCGGTCGTGACAAGATTGTAAAATTTGAAGGCTGTTACCACGGTCACTCAGACTCGCTTTTAGTCAAAGCAGGTTCAGGTATGTTGACCAGTGGTGAAGGTGAGGCGACCTCTGCGGGTGTACCTGCTGATTTTGCCAAGCATACGCTTACGCTTCCATACAATGACATTGCTACCCTGAAAGAATGCTTTGCCAAGTTTGGTCATGAAATTGCCGGGGTGATTGTTGAACCGGTTGCAGGCAATATGAATTTGGTGAAACCGATTGATGGTTTCCTGCAAGCGATTCGTGATGTATGTGATGAACATGGTTCAGTGTTTATTATTGACGAAGTCATGACTGGCTTCCGTGTAGGTCTTGGCGGTGCGCAAGCACATTATGGCGTAACACCGGATTTAACCACCTTGGGTAAAATCATCGGTGCAGGCTTACCTGTGGGTGCTTTTGGTGGTAAACGCGAAGTGATGGAATGCATCGCGCCACTGGGTAAAGTTTATCAAGCAGGGACATTGTCAGGTAATCCGTTGGCGATGCGTGCTGGTATTGAGATGTTCAAACATTTACGTGCCGAAGGTTTTTATGAAAAATTAACAGCACAATTAGAAAAATTGCTTGTCGGTTTACAAGCTGCTGCGGATGAAGCAGGCATTCCATTCAAGACTCAACAAGTGGGCGGCATGTTTGGTTTGTACTTTACCGATCAAGAAGACATTACCAGTTTCGATTCAATGCTGAAATGTGATGTTGCTGCTTTCCGTAAGTTCTTCCATGGCATGTTAGACCGTGGTGTGAACCTTGCACCATCTGCATTTGAAGCAGGCTTTATTTCAGCAGCGCATTCTGATGAAGATATTGCCTACACGATTCAAGCGGCTAAAGAAACTTTCGCTGAAATGAAAGCTTAAGCTTTTTAGCTTTGTAGAGAATTAAGCCCGAATTCGTTCGGGCTTTTTTATACAGATTTTGAAAATGGAAAAAGACGGATGCAAACTAAACATTATTTAACCTTAAGTGATGCGGAATTTTTGTTAGATCAGGCTCATCAATATGCCATTCAGAATAATTTCAATGTCAGCATTGCAGTGGTAGATGAAACCGGAACTTTGTTAGCGATGAAGCGTATGGATGGAGCTTCTCCAATGACTGCAAATTTGGCAATCGAAAAAGCCAAATGTTCTGCAATGAGTCGTCGTCCATCCAAGTTGTTTGAAGATATTATCAAAGGCGGCCAAATGGGTTTTCTGACTATGGACAGTTTTTCTGGCATGCTGGAAGGTGGTGAGCCAATTTTGTATCAAGGGCAACTGGTTGGTGCGATGGGGGTGTCGGGGGTGAAATCTTTCCAGGATGCGGAAATTGCACAGCAGGCGATTGAGAAGTTTTTGGCACAAGTTGACTAAAATTTTGAGTGACGTTGGAATTCCTAACTATATTTAATAAGGTCACGGAAAGTTATATGAAATTTAAGTATGGAACGTGAAAAATCATAAATAAGGCATTTCAGTGCGCTGAACACTGGAGTGCCTTTTATTAGGATATTAATTATAAAATTTTTTTTAAAATGGTACTAAAATAAAATGGAATTAACGCCTAAGCAATTAGAATTAAAAAGAGAAAATCACTATGTATGGGCTAATTATTTAAAAAATTGGTCCTTTGATAACTCTAATGTATGGTATACAACAAAAAAACTTAAAATTGCTCATGATAGCGTCAAAGCAATTGCTAAAGAAAAAGACCTATATAGATTTCAGTACATTACAAGACAGCATTTAGATTTAATTTTGTTTTTCTCAAAACAATCACCTGAAGAACTACAGAAGCATCATAAACTTTATCTAGATCCATTCTTACAATTACAAGCAGCAGAATCTCTATATATAAAATCAGGCAAAAGAGATGAGAAGGTTCTAGCTCATATTGAAGCGTTTAAGAGCAATACAATAGAAAATCTTCATACGGCACATGAAAAAGGTGTTGATGCTGTCCTAAAAAGCTTACAAAGATACGATTTAACAGTTTTAGACAATATTCAAAGTATGTGTAAATTTATGAGCTATTGGGGACATCAGATTGCTAGAACGAAACCATTCAGAGATAAAATCTTAGCCAGTCAAACAAACCAAGAATTACAGAAAATTTATAAAGAATCTTGGTGGTTCATTAGTTATATTCTTGGTATGAACTTAGGGAAAAGTTTTTTCGAAACACGGAAAATTGATACACATTGCTTATTAATCAATGAGACAGATGAGGATTTTATAACTTCAGATCATCCAATTATTAACATACATGAAGCACTAAATGAAAATGATATGGCAGTTCCATCTGATGAGGAAGCTGACTTTTTTATGCGATTTCTCCAAAATTGGGATACATGATTAATAGATCTAACCGTTTTAAAAATGGCGTAAATCACGTATCACTAGATTTTGTTAAGGAAGTTAATAGAAAATTAGCTTTTAATGCAGATCAATACATTATTGGTACTAATGAAATTCAATTGAAAATTTATAGGAAATTTGTTGGTAAAAGATTGAGCGTTATTAAAGAGATAAAAACTAATTAAGTCGATAATAACTAAAATTTATTCCTATTTAATATAATGGTTGTTATATGGAATATTTAAGATGATTTCCAATCTATTTAAACTAAATTTTTAAAACTCATCTAAGCTAAAATATCTAGCAAACGTCGCTCTAGAGTCTCCCATGCTGTACCCAATGCCCAAAAAAATCCAACTCGCTCCATCTCAAGCCAAATGGCAGCTTGCTGCTGCAAATTCAGTATTGGTACTTGTCGGATTGCAAAATTTGCGGATGCAGGCAGGGATTCAAGACACTGACCTGATGGCAAATCTAATCCAGATTAGCAATAAAGCCAAAGCACTAGATATTCCCATTGTCGACTTATACGGTGATGACTTGATGCAAGGGATGCAACAACTTGGTGAATATGCATCATCGAATCCACAAATGATATTTGCAGGACAGGTGAGTCCGATGTTCAAGCAGATATTGCCGCATTTGCAAAGTGTGACTGAACAGATCTGTGTGGTTGATGATGCAATTTTATTGCCGAATCAAGATCAGCATATTCAATGGATTGATAACATTTCGGGACAAGGTTTGCATCATATGAATAGCTATAGTTTGACTCGGCTATGGGATTTAAGTGCACCGTCAAATTATGTGCTTTCCACCAAAGGGATCATGCTTGCCGTTGCTGAACAACTGAACATGGATGCACTTGAAATTGATCCTTATGTCGATTTGAAACAATACGGTTTGGATTCTGTTGCCATTGTCACTTTGGTCGGTGTTTGGCGCGCGCATGGTGCAAATGTAGGTTATGAAGATGTCTTAGAACATGCTTCTATGCATGAGCTGGCGGGTTTTATATTGCAATCAGCACGTTCATGATGCGAGATTGAAATAATTTTTGAGCAAAATCGGAAAATCCGTCGCCAATTGTAGTATTGCGCATTGTAATTCTGCGCCAAGCTTTCTATCATTGCCGGCTTGTTTTCGCGATCAGCCTAGGATTGAACATTGAGTAATTTTCTAACCGAACACCTGATACATCGTGACGAAGATTTTATGGTGATCCATAAACCTGCAGGTGTACTCACCGTTCCCGGTAAAACTGAAGATTTACAAGATTGCGTAATCAACAGATTATTAAAAATAGAACCCAAAACTTTACTGATTCATCGTCTGGATCGTGATACTTCAGGTATCCTGGTTTTTGGCTTGACCAAATGGGGACAAAAAACCATTTCCCGTCAGTTCCAGGAACGCCAAACCGAGAAAACTTATCAGGCCATGGTTGCCGGACATCTTGAAGGCGAAGGCACAGTTGATGTCCCAGTGATTTACGATCCTGAACATCCACCTTTACATATCGCTGCTCCAGATCACAACAAGCCTGCGTTAACGCATTGGCAAGCTATTGAACATTTTGAAATTCAAGGGCAGGCGGTGACGCGTGTCAAACTTACTCCCATTACAGGTCGTTCACATCAGCTTCGTGTACATATGCAGTATCTCGGTCATCCGATTGTCGGTGATACCTTATATGCAACACCAGAGCAGCAACAGTTGATTCCTCGACTGTGCTTGCATGCTGAACACTTGAGTTTTTACCATCCTCAAACAGAGGAACGTGTGGAGTTTTATTATCCTGTTCCTTTTTAAGGTAAAAACTTTTTAATCGTCATCGATTTTGCGCACTTTTTAGTGGGCTTTATGTCAAAATATATTGCTTAAGGACCTATTTTCTTGCTCAAATACTAAACAGGTTTTGAGTTTAAAAATAAGTCTCCTCATTTTTAGATAAAGGTGGAAAAATTGCATCAGTTTGCTATTGGTCAGCGTTGGTTATCAGATACAGAAACAGAGCTTGGATTAGGGGTTCTCATTGATGTAGATGAACGATCGGTTAGCATCTTATTCCCGAAGAGTGATGAAACACGTGTTTACGCACGTAACAATGCACCTTTATCGCGTATTGTTTTTAACATTAAAGATGAATTGCAGGATCAGGAAGGCACCAAGTGGCTGGTTGAGTCTTTTGAAGACCGTCATGGCGTGGTTCGTTATAACGTAATCCGTACCCTGGAAGATGGTACTGAAGAACGTAAAGCTTTAAACGAAACCCGTGTGGGCGCACATATTCAGCTTTCTAAGCCGCTGGACCGTTTGCTTGCCAGCCAGGTGGATTATAAAGAATGGTATGACCTTCGTATTGAAGCCTTGATGATGCAAGCCAATATGAAATCAAGTCCATTACGCGGCATGGTAGGTGCGCGTGTTGGTCTGATTCCACATCAGCTCTATATTGCACATGAAGTCGGTCAGCGTTTTGCGCCGCGTGTTTTACTTGCCGATGAAGTTGGTTTGGGTAAAACCATTGAAGCTGGTTTGATTATTCATCAGCAGCTCAAAACCGGTCGTTCTGAACGTATCCTGATTTTAGTTCCAGATTCACTGCAATATCAGTGGATGATTGAGATGCGTCGCCGTTTCAATCTACAGTTCTCTTTATTTGATTTGACCCGTACTGCGTCGATTAAAGAACACGATCCAGATTTAAACCCATTCCTGACTGAGCAATGCATTATTGCCAGTGTGGATTTGATGGTCGATCACGAAGATTTGCGTGAACAGGCTTTAGAAGCAGGTTTCGATCTTCTTGTCGTCGATGAAGCGCATCACTTGATGTGGAGCGAAGAAGAAGGTGGTAACGATCGTTACGATCTTGTTGAAGAGCTTGCTGAAAAAACTCCGGGCGTTTTACTGCTTACAGCGACACCAGAACAACTGGGTGTGGAAAGTCATTTTGCGCGTTTACGTTTGCTTGATCCACAACGCTTTAGTTCGCTTGACCGTTTCCTGGATGAAGAAGAGCAATATCATCACACCGCAAAAATTGCTGAAGTGTTGATGTCAGATCTGCCTTTAGAAGCAGCGCATTTATCTGCCATTGAAGGTTTATTAGGTCATAGTATTCAGGATGAGCCAGAACAGCGTTTCCGTGCCATTCACGAATTGTTAGACCGTCATGGTACAGGTCGTATTTTATTCCGTAATACCCGTGAAGCTATTCAAGGTTTCCCGGGTCGTGACTGTCAGCCTGCTGCTTTACCTACACCCGCAAACTGGTCGAAAGACGGCAAGCTACGTGAACAAATGTGGCCTGAAGAAGCACAGCTTGATGGCGCGTGGATGGAACATGATCCACGTGTGATGTGGCTGATGGAAATGCTGCGTACCCAGCTCAAACACAAAAAAGTGTTACTGATCGCGCGTAGTGGCCCAGTGGTTGAAGCTTTAGAAAGTGTGCTTCGTTTACATGCAGGCATTCGTACTGCCATGTTCCATGAAGGCATGAGCCTACTTGAACGTGACCAGGCTGCGGCTTATTTCGCTGAAGATTCTTACGGTGCACAAATTTTACTGTGTTCTGAAATTGGTTCAGAAGGACGTAACTTCCAGTTTGCCTCTGACTTAATCCTTTTTGATTTACCAGCAAACCCAGATATTCTAGAACAACGTATTGGTCGTTTGGATCGTATTGGTCAAGAAAACCGTATTCAAATTCATGTGCCTTATTTAGCCGGTACAGCGCAAGAGCGTATGTTCCGTTGGTATAACGAAGGTTTAAACATCTTCAGTAATATTTCACCAACTGCCCAAACCCTACAAGAAAACTTCATTGCTAAATTAAAAGACTGTTTATTGTCTGATTTGGGTCAACAGTTTGAAGATTTGCTTGAAGAAGTCAGTGTTCAGCGTGAAGCTTTGGAAGCTGAATTGCAGGAAGGTCGTGACCGCTTGCTTGAATACAACTCATGTCGTCCAATCGTGGCGCAAGAAATTGTTCAAGCACTTGAAGACTATGATGACAACACTACGTTGCCAATGTTTATGAAGCGCTTCATGGCATCGACAAACATCGATTTTGATGAGCAAAGCAACGGTACGGTGATCATCAAGCCAACTGACCAAATGCAGGTGCAAGGTTTATCTCTTGATGAAGAAGGTATGACTGCAACCTTCTATCGTGATCAGGCACAAGTTCGTGAAGATGCTCAATATTTAACATTGGAACATCCATTCACTGAAAGTGTGATGGAAATGATTAATACCCAATCATTTGGTAGCACCAACGTCGCACTTTTAAAATCGAATGCACTTAAACAGGGTTCTCTGTTATTAGAAGTATGGTTTAAAGTGGATGTGATTGCGCCTAAAGCATTGAATCTTCCTTCAAGCTTGCCACAACAGTTGATTCGCGTATTGCTTAGCGAAACGGGTCAGGACTTATCTGCCAAGATTGATCCAAGTATCCTGAAACCGTATTTACATCATTTAGATAGCAATAGCTGCCGTCAGGTGGTGAAAGCACGCCGTGATGTGATTGAACAACGTTATGCACAGGCGCTTGATATTGCTAAAACAGCATTACCGAACTACAAACAACAAGCCAAAGAAGTGTATGGTAATAAATGGCAATATGAAATTGACCGTTTAAGCTACCTGAAGCAATTTAATCCAAGTATTCGTGAAGATGAAATTGCACGGCTACAAAAATTTCAATCAGAAGGCATTAGCTTGCTTGATGGTTTATCTGTAACACCAGAAGCGATTCAGGTGTTAGTTGTGGTTAAACCATAATTTCGAAACTTGTTTAAAAAGCACCTTCGGGTCACTGCTGTCCCACAATTTTTCATAAAAGGAGGCTCAATTGAGCTTCCTTTTGTTTTATCGGTATTTTATCGGGCATGAATAAAGCTTTTAAGGTTTTTCTCTCAAACAGATTTACTTGGATCATTCTTAGTAACCGTTGAACCGTCCAGCCTTCTTGTCCTAAATGCCGGGCAAAACTCACCAGTAAATAGGCAATCAGGGCAATCCAAATTTGCGTCTGAATTGCGTTCCTGCTTCGGCCTATAAAGGCTTTTAATTTCAAATTCTGTTT
>NZ_NEGF01000011.1:0-133045 GCF_002135195.1 Acinetobacter terrae | reverse complement strand
CCTGCCGCCAGCGTTCAATCTGAGCCATGATCAAACTCTTCAGTTAAAAATCATTAGTAGCTTATGGCTACAAATCTTGGCTCATCAATTTTCTGACTTTAATTTCTCAAATAAACTTCGAGTAATTTCTACCATCAATCAATGAAAATAATTTCGATCGATCAACCGGTAAAAATCCACACAAGTTGTTCTTCATAATCTCTTAATGATCTGTCTTGCTCTTCGTCAGAGACAAGAAGCAACAAGATAATCTCAACAACTCAACGCTTCGCGTTTCGTTCGTTTCAACATATCTCGTTGGTATGCCGCGTATTCTATACAGTTTCTGAAGGGGCGCAACCCCTTATTTCACATATTCAGCATGAGTGTTTATTTTTTCAGCTAATTTGCCAAAAAAATCGTATTTTCACCCATTTTTTAATCATACTTATAAGAACTTCTACTTAAATGGAGTTTTTAAACTGATTTTTATTACAGATTTAACCTCTAATATTATTGTGTATACAACTTTACTCCCTTAAATAATCTTTATTTCGATTTTGCTCAGTTTGAAGAAAAGGATCTCCACACTGAATTTCTATAGGAGACTGTAATAAGTAATGGACTATTCCATATTTTCTTCAGGTTATTTAGTTCACTCCAAATAGCTAAAAAATAAAAAAAGTCCAAGCTCCCATTTTATCTAATTACCAGCTTGGTCTACATCTACTCCTTCATTTCCAAGTACCCTCTCCTATATGCTTTTCTAAGACTCCCTTCTTTTTCAGTAATGAAAGCTAATAGCATTCAATGACAATTTAACAATCAAGCTTATTTATTATTTCTAAAAGTCGATTTTGTGGATTCATCTTCATTCTATATGTGGATCTTCCTTGAACTCATTAAAATTACATTGAGTAAAAAGTAGTCTTAAAAGTTAATATCTAAAATAATATGATGAAAACAATTAAAGTAGTATTTGATGTAATTACTTTTCTCATTCTCTGCATCATTCAGAAAGCTGTTGATTTTGCAGTTAGACAAATATTAACAGCCATATAAATACTCGAGGATTTTATGCAAAATCTTATTTGCTATAAGCAACTCCCCCTTTGGGCGCAGGATTCAATCCCTCAAGCTTTTCAAAGACCACACAATACAAAAGCAGGAACATGGGCCAAACTGACCATATTAAAAGGCGAATTAAATTTTGCGATGTTGAGTGAATCAGAGGAAATACTGTCGGAACATATTTTTTCTGTTAGCCAGCAGCCTCCTTTCATTGAACCTCAGGCATGGCACAGGATAGTTTCCGCCAGTCAAGACATAGAATCTCAGCTGAGTTTTTACTGTGAGCCTGAAGATTATTTTTCAAAGAAATATCAGATAACACCCACTCATTCAGAAATTTTAGCGGCAATGACTTACCTTCATGCAGGGAATGCACTGGATGTAGGCTGTGGATCTGGACGAAACTCTCTATTCTTAAGTCAACATGGTTTTGATGTAGATGCTTGGGATATTAATAGAGATAGCATTCAGAAATTAAATGAAATTATACAGTCCGAACAAATCAGTAATATTCATCCCCTGATTCGTGATTTGAATCAAAATACCAATATTAATGACCATTATGATTTTATCTGCTGCACTGTGGTGATGATGTTTCTAGAATCAGAAACCATTCCTCAGCTGATTGAGCAAATGCAACATGCAACCAAACCACAAGGCTTTAACCTGATTGTTTGTGCGATGGATACCGATGATTATCCAGTCCAGTCTGATTTTCCATTTGCATTTAAACCGGGTGAGTTAAGTGCTTATTATCAGGACTGGACTCTTGTAAAATACAACGAAAATATCGGAGAGCTTCATCGTGTTGATGAAAATGGAAATCGTATCAAGCAGCGTTTCGCCACATTGTTAGCGCAAAAAATTTAATAAGAGTACATCTTGAAATTAAAAAGCCCTCAATCTTAAAAATTTAGGGCTTTTTAATTATCCCGAAAAATGAACTCAACTTTATCAACTAACGCCCTCCTGATATCCTGGAAAACAAAAAAAAGAAAAAACATTAACCGCCTTAAACGCTGAGGTTTTATTTCCTGAACATGTACCGCATATTTAATAAAACAATAAATTTACAGATCAAAAAACTAACCGAAGGTGGCTTTATTAAATCTTTAGGTTAATTGGCCATTTGTCCCAGACCATATATAACAAGTATAAGCATTAAAGTTGAAGACGAAGTGACAAACATTTCTATTGTACTCATGGCCTCATTCCCTGCTTCTCATTGTTCTTTTTTTATACAATCAAATAAAAGTATAATCAATAATCAATTGCAACAGGATGTAAATATTACGAGAATTATTAAGTATTAAAAACCCCTACTAAGAAAGACTAAATTATTTCTTTTTCCACTCAAAGGAAGGCCCATCATTTGGAGCAACCCCAATTTCACAGCCTAGAAATTTCATATCTACGATGCCTGTATCCATGGGAGTCGTTGTAATAAAATGACTACGTTCCTCAAGTAATGTTTTATAGCTATCAGGACTTATTAATAGATAATTAGGTACTTTATAGTTTTGATCTATGTAATCGAAAAATGCCTGTTTTACTTGTTCTGATAATTTCATTTTACACCTCCACAAATAACCTAGAATAAGATACAGAAAACGATCAGGTTGGTGGTTTTTCAGAGCCACCTTGTTCACTTAATTGTTATACGGTCAGAATACAGGCGTCTCTTTCAAACTCAACAGCTGATTTGTTCGTCCTAATTAAGCTATAAACCAGAGTTTTGATTCATCAAGACTCTTACTTTTATATTCAGTCTAAGCAATGGGGTATTTCAAATACGATTAAATAAAGAGTTCATCATCAGCTGTGTATATTGCATAGATCTTTCTTGAAATTTAGAAAATATTTATTAAATACTTGTTTATGTTTTCATTTGTAGTATTTACTCAGCTATCCAAGGTGGGACTGGATAAAAAACTCAAATTCATCCTTTTAACTTACGCATATTCCTCTCTTAATACTTTAAAAACTATCCCAGTTCGAGGATGAGTAAATGTATCGTCGTCGCTTAAATCAATGACTTTGTCTGTAAGCGCAATTTTAGGCAAGGGTATCCATGTTTCGTCGTTGCTTGCTCCATCTCGAACTCTTTCATAGATCCGCTCTACGCTAATTTCTGTGCCACAATTACTTTTAGCACTTACTTCTTTTAATTTATGAAGTTTAGGCATTTTTATGTCTCTGTTATTTTTCCTAGACATTATAAAAAGGCATTCTGTAAAAATTGTAATTTTTATAATTAGATATGTAATAATTTCTTTATAATTAGAAACTTATTTTATATTTTTAGTAGGGTTAAAACTAAATGCTTCTCACCCATTAGATTTATCTTTCTTCACACTTAACGCCCTTTCAAACTCTATTGTTTCAGCATAAAAATCATACTCATCTATCTGAATACAAATTATTGATTTTAGGAAATCAGAAATATTTTTCTCCAGATAAAAAAAATCCATGCTTGGGAAAGCATGGATATAAAACTAAGAACACCTTGGGAGGTGCAGAAACTACAGCTAGTTTCTGTAGATTATTTTGTATACTAATCCAGCAATTTACACTGGCGAAATATACCAAAAATTAAAATAATGTTAATTAAATCATATTATCAGATAAACTAAATTAATCATTTAGAGCAAATAAAAAGCCCGATCAACGACCGAGCTTTCCAATATTTTTACACTCTCCTAAACAGGAGTTAAAGTGTAAAAATTAATCCCCACAAACATTACTAATAAACTGGATAAAATCAAATAAGTATCAACGATATTAAAGCTTTTGATATAATTCCACATATAATAGGAAGGTTAACTCTTGTAATAGTATGTAAAATATACTACACAATTCATCCATAATCAATAAACTACTGATGCGGTAAGAGTTCACTAGCCAAAAGTATATATCTAAATATCCATTTTTTAATCCTATCCGTGTAAAATTATGAACAATAAAAAGCCCGCTTAATCGGGGGAATTAAGCGGACTAATATTTGGTTTACCATCTTTGTTCTTCTTTCTTACTTTCTTTTTGGAGTAACTGAAATATACCATTCAGACGTCGATAACAAAGTATAAAAAATACAGAGCAACCGTTTTCAACCGTTTAGCTTGAGTTGTTTTTTCTTTTCAAGGTGTAATATTTTATAAGCATAAAAAAACCCATCAAAGAACCGAGCCTTCACTATGTTTATTTACTATCACCAAGATTAGATAAAGACAATTCTGCTTCCCTTATCAATAGCTTTATTCGCTCTGATTTTTTTCTCTTAAAATCTGCATAAACATGGACACAAAGTAAGGATAGACATACCATAAATATCCCACTCATAACAATAACCCTTTTCCTTTCCATGGCTTAACCAGTTCCCAATCGTTATTGCAGGTTCCAGTTTTACATTCATTCCATACAAAGTGGCAATGGCAAAAAGTTCACAATTTCTTGTTAAATTCTTAACAAGTATTGGATAGCCCACCTATTTTAAAGGTCGAGCTTCCCCTTATCATTTGCGTTGATTCAGGTTAAGTTGGTATTTAAATCACTAAATAACGCGGCATTAAATAAGCTAAAAACCAATCTACTCTTAATAATAATTTGAGCCAAATATTAAATTTTTTAATATATTTCAATAATTTCATATTAAATTTAAAACTGCCAACGCATTAATGGTTCGCTACTTAAATCAGAGAAAAACTCACCTTTATTCATTTTTTTGTTGGTGTGCTGATTTCTTTCTTTAATTTTTCTAAAAACAGCATATGCCAGATCGCATGCAGCCCTAGTTTTCATTATCTTAATTTAATTGCTTGTATACCCATTCCAAGAAATCAGTTTTATTTCTCAATGGCGGGGATAAATCAATATTGACTATTTTACGACTTCCAAACATAAGAATAATTTTAGAAGGTGAATCAAATTTTAAGCCCGCTTCATGATCTTGATGAATTTCAGTAAAAAAATCTAATAATTGTTCATGATTTTTTTTTACTTTAAATCCTGGTCTCACCACAACAAAATTGTAGATTTGCTCCAAGAGGTGAAAATTAGCATTTTTGTCCATTTTTATTATCTATCTAAGAAACTAATCGAAGTCTAATATGCCCGACTTATTTAAAGCTCTTTGTAGAATAAATGTTAAGCATAAATACTAATTTTTTCATTAAAACCACATTAAATTATGGATTTAATTTATTTATCTTTATCCATTGAGTGGGGTGAAGTAGTTTTATCTTGCTGGGGAGTATCAGTATCTTTTTTCTGACATGCAGTTAAACCCACCAATGCTACTAACCCAACTATGACTAGTAATTTCATTGCTTATCCTTATATTGTTTGAAAAACAATAATATAATAATTAGTCAGTTACAACGTTTAATTTTTACAACACAAATGTAAAAAGCCCATCTTCCGATGAGCTTCTAAATTATAAATTCTATCTATACTTCAATCATTATAATAAGGAATTAACCACAGCTTGCACGGGTAATTTTCTTATTAGCAGGCAAATTAGTTAAATTTAACTCCTGAATTTAAGGGTTTAAACATGCGTGCATACCCTATCGGTCTTTTCACTACTTGACCGGAATCATTAAGTGCTGGTACGGCGTTCCAGACCACATTACGTAAGGAACAGCGGTGTCCGGCTGAGCATTCTTGGGGTACATGTCGTAGAAGCGGGGTTCAGCACCGACGATCATGACATGGGGACCCGTCTTGATCCAGTGGTTGCCTGCAGTGGGCTTCTTGGCATAGGGATCCACGTTGCTGGCATCGGTACCCCCTGCCAGCATATACATGAAGCCGACGTTACCCACCGTAGGCGGTTTATGACTCATCCAGGCATCTGCCCACTCCAGAGCTGCCTTGTCCATACACATCGGGTCAGGACCTGGGGTAGTTGGATTGTCGGGCATACAAGTAAAACCATTAGTGCCTTTGCGCAAGGTACGCATTTTGCCATCAGCACCTATAGCCACGATTGTGGCCGCTGCTCCTACTTTTTTCGGCGCTGCACTCATTGCACTGGCGATAGCATTTTTATCGGCTGCAGGGGAAGCTCCCCCTGAGCTACTTTTACCCGCCATGGGCTGGTCAGCTGCTAAAGCGGCGGGTGCAGACAGCACAACACATCCGGCAATAAGCAACACTTTGGGGAAATTCATGGCACGTTCTCCTTGAATCATAAGTGAAAACACTTGAAATACACTGGATCAGGCTCGATCGCCTTTTAGCGCCATTTTCCCTTAGATGAGAAAACAAATGGTGGTAGAACGGCCTTCCAGGTCAGCCAAATTTATCGCTGATAGTTCTTATGATCAGACTGATATACTTTTCCTGACAGCGATTACCTATCCAGTTTTTTTGTTGCCGCTGTTCGTCTTAACTAGAAAGCTAAAAATAGAATTAAGCCTAGCTATACTTTTTAATCATATTTTATTCTTACTTCAACATGATGTACCACAATGCACAGATTTCATAACAAACAAAAATTATTAGGACATAATAGATTACAAAGCTAAAAAGGCTGTATAGCTAAAGCTTTAGATGATATTTAACTGAATACGCTAACAATTTAATAGTGGAGATAATTCCGCAAAATGGACAGTAAACTTCCTAATTCCAGTTGAGATACACGATACAAAATCATGTACTGGATTAAGCTCAGTTATATACAGGCATAACAAAGCCTTCAAACATTAAATTTAAAGGCTTTTATATTCCGCTGGATTTCTTCAGGTGACGTCAATTAAACTCAAATCACAATCTATTAATTTAAAAACCATGCTGGCGATCCGAAATCTATGAGAGGTGCTAGTTGTAGAACTGGGTGAGCACTTAACTTCATTTAAAGATAGCCGTTAAGTGAAGAGAACCTAACGTTTGAGTTAAGCCGTGCCGCGAAGCAACGTCAATTTAAACGAATTATTAGACCATGCGTATCTCAACCGCGAAATGCTGCCTCAATCGTGGAAATGTCGATTTTTTTCATCGGCATCATCGCATCGAATGCGCGTTTGGCGGCTGCACGGTCAGGACTTGTATATGCTTTCGTTAGGGCGATGGGCGTAATCTGCCAAGAGATACCCCACTTGTCTTTGCACCAGCCGCATTCACTCTCCTGACCGCCATTGCCGACGATCGCATTCCAGTAGCGATCAGTTTCGTCTTGATCTTCGGTTGCAACCTGAAACGAGAAGGCTTCGTTATGCTTGAATGTTGGTCCACCGTTAAGTCCGACGCACGCAACACCCATCACGGTGAACTCGACAGTCAATACGTCTCCTTCCTTCCCCGATGGATAATCCCCAGGGGCTCGGTGTACTGCACCAATTGATGAATCTGGAAATGTCTCGGTGTAAAATCGCGCAGCGCCTTCAGCGTCGTTATCGTACCAAAGGCAGATCGTATTCTTTGCAATATTCATCATTTCACCTCTTCGTTAAGAATAGGTCTACGTTATTTTGCAGGACTGTAACGTGTCTCATATATGGGTTTAACTAAGCGCTAAGACACCTTTTTTATATTTAACTAAAAAATGAAATAAACCTATTCCATAATTGTATTTTTATTAATCTAAACGTATGTGTTAGTGAGGAAAATTATTGGTTTTCGTAGTGTTTAATGGAACTAGGTATTCATCAAAAAATGTTTTACGAAAGAGATCTAATGAAACGAAATATAATCATTCTTATACAAAATCATTAACTTAACTTGGTTGCACAATCCCATCATTAACGGTTTATTCACCACTCTAATTCGAAAATGAATAAGCTAATATCTAAAATTCACCGTACAACCAATTGGTCACATTTCCATAGCCTGATTACAACAATCAAAAAACCGATAAGCCCAATGCTACTTACTCTATCTGACCACTCTCCCAATAATGAGATTGTATTACCCTCCGTAAAAACGGAAAGTTAACTCGTAAATTTAAGTTGATTATGCTGAGATTGAGGTGATATTAAGCTCAGAAAAAGATGATGCATTGAATAGATTTGAGCGATATTGCCTGGAAAGAAAGATAGACTTCGAACGCATCCAACCTAGACAAAATCTGGTTTTACTAAGAGTTGATCGCAGCCATTTTAAATAGCCGGACGTATTACGGTAGATAATACCCTGCTCAATCCTAAATATTGGCGGGGTTTTTCTTATTGGCTGTGATCATGTGGCAATTCTTATTTAGATTTATTTTCGCTTGGTTTTTATGTCATGCATAAACACATGTCCAAGTGGCTGCTGAGTGTAAGTGACTAGATGGATTCTTTGTTGGATAGGTGTTTTAGCTGTACAATAAACCGGCGGACAAGGTCGCTCCTGAAAGGTATTTAACCTGAATGCTTTCCGCGCCCAATTTTGGGTAATTTGCAGAGGTGCAGAGCCGTGATAGATATCATAAGTAAAGAAAAGCTCATCGAAATTTTAAACCAAGAAATTGAAGAACAAAAAGTGACTGGTGCTCAATTATTTGTACCAAATAATGATTTTCCGTTAATTAAAAAGGTTACATTTTATCGTTTAACACAAGAAGGTCAGCTTCAATGGTGGTCTGATCATCAACAAGCTTGGGAGACATGTTACAACCCAAAACAAGTTGTTAAATTGAAACTATTGCCAGAGATGAGTTGAAAAATAGCCACCTTCCGGTGGTTTTTAATAGAAGAGTGAAATGTAAAAGCCGTGTTTCATATCAATCCCCATGCAAATATCACCTGCATTCTAAAAGGCTAGTTACACAAATGATGATTGTTGTCTATTGAATAACTCTATCGAATGTTTGAGGATGATATTCTCTTGGTTAAATAAGTGATGGATCGCCATGAAAGATGAAGAAAAGCCTTTAGATTTCGATGATGATGAAGAGCCTCTAGACCTTGAAGATGAAGAGTTTATCAATGATAAGAAAGAGGATGAGATGTACAACACTATTACTAAAGATGGTTCAAGTGTTGATCCCGCAGATGATGGAACGCGTCATATTCGCCCAGAGGACGGAGATCCCATTGAAATCGAAGAGTAAAGAATAGGCCCAATTCAATATTGGGCTTTTTATTGCCTATTAAAAATAAAAGCAAAATTAAAAAAGTCCCTCATATACATTTACCGCTCCGAAAACTAATTGAGATTTAGACCAAATGTAATTTATTTTTTATTTTATCAACACTTAAAGAGGGATTTAAAATGAAAAAATTATTAATTATTTTGATGGGTGGATTAGGGGTCGTTGGATGTACTTCGATCCAAGTTAAAAATACAGATGGCTTTCAGCCTCAGGCAGTAAAACAAATATGTATTATTAAAAATCCTAAAGTAATAGTTAATGGATTTGAAGAATCTTTAGTAAGAAGCTTTGCGAGATATAATATTGGTGCGAGAGTTTATCCTGAAAATTCAGACCTAACTCATTGTGAAACTACTATGGATTATACAGCTTTGCGCACTTGGGATGTCGTAACGTACCTTAGTTATGCCAAATTAACATTAATGAAAGATAGCAAAGTGGTTTCAGATGCTGAGTTTAGATTAAAAGGAAATGGTGGTTTCGCATTAAACAAATGGCGTAGCACAGATACTAAGATTGATGAGTTAGTAGATGAGCTTATGGAAGTAAAAAGCAGAAAGTAGTTTACTTTAAATTTGTAAAAAAGCCCCGAGTGGTTTTTTTTAATACCTCAATCACCGATTAAACTAGCAATGAAATGAACTGAGATTAGATAAAAGTCAATCGGCCCATTATCTGCGCTTAATATCTGTTCTTTTCATAACCTTGTACACCCGTCAGTTCAATAAAACGTGCAATATACATGGAAGTGTACACGGTGCATGTACACTATAGCTAGTTATGCTGAGGCATAAAAAAAGGCTTGATTCCTTTAGAATCAAGCCTTTCCACTTTATATTTCGTTAAGTTAAGTCATATAAAGTTAAGTATTTGGTGGAGGTGGCGGGAGTTGAACCCGCGTCCGCCAGCATTACGCTCGAGAATACTACATGCTTAGATATCGTCTATTGTTTTAACTCTTTGTGACCCGACGAACAGGGTACAAATCGCGATCCTCTTAATTTAGTACAAAGCCCCGAGGCTTGACTTTATACGGCCTTGTGTGCGTGCGCTTCAGTCGGTCTCTCTAACCACAAGTATTCGGAGAGGCGGACAAGCTGCCCTTAGGCAGCTAGAGCGTATGATTCGTCGTTTGCGACTAAAAAATGCAAATTTGATTTACGAGAGAAAATGCGCTCTCGGCATGCATCTATGAGTTTCATCACCAGCGTCGAAGCCAGAAACACCCCCAAAGTACAAAGCGATCATAGCATAAATGTTAAAAATTACGACCTCTTTTCTAAACATTTACACAACTAGATGCGCTTAATTACATTATTGCGGTAATATTTTACTTTTCAAGTCGATTAAAAGAAAAAATTATGAGCTACTTACTTGCACTCGATCAGGGGACGACATCTAGTCGTGCGATTATTTTCAACGAACATGGACAAGTGCAGGCAACCGCTCAACTAGAAATCCATATCAAAACACCGCTTTCGGGTTGGGTTGAGCAAGATGCCCAAGAAATCTGGACGACGCAAATTGCTGTGGTGCAACAAGCACTCGCCTCTGCCCGCATTCTTGCCAAAGATATCAAAGCCATTGGGCTGACTAATCAGCGAGAAACTACAGTCGTTTGGGATAAAAGAAATAGTAAGCCCCTCGCCCCTGCTATTATTTGGCAAGATCGCCGCGCAACCGAATGGTGTAGCCAGCTCACACAACAAAATTTGCAGGATAAAATTCAGCATAAAACAGGTTTACGCATAGACCCCTATTTCAGTGCAGGAAAATTGGTTTGGTTACTGGAAAATGTAGAGGGCTTACGTGAACTTGCCGAGCAAGGACATGTGGCTTTTGGTACAGTCGATAGCTGGCTGATGTGGAACTTGACTCAAGGTGCTGAACATGTGATTGAAGCCAGCAATGCTTCACGTACCATGCTGATGAATCTGCAAACTCAAACTTGGGATGAAGAACTGCTTGAGCTATTTAATATCCCCCATTCAGTTTTACCCAAAATCATTTCATCTGATCGCTACGTTGCCGACACCGCCACTGGTTTACTCGGTGCCAATATCCCGATTACCGGAATTTTAGGCGATCAGCAATCGGCCTTGTTTGGTCAATCTTGTTTTGATGTGGGCACTGCGAAAAATACCTACGGTACGGGTTGCTTCATGCTATTTAACACCGGTCATCAAGTTCAATTTAGCCAAAATAAATTACTCAGTACCCTTGCATGGCAATGCCAAGACCAAACCACTTATGCACTGGAAGGCAGCGTGTTTATGGCAGGCGCCATTGTGCAATGGCTGCGTGATGGTTTAGGGATTATTCAAAATAGTAGCGAAGTCGAAAAACTGGCTTGCCAAGTAAATGATACCGACGGCGTTGTTCTGGTACCTGCTTTTACAGGACTTGGTGCACCGCATTGGGACAGCGATGCTCGTGCTCTACTTTGCGGAATGTCCCGGGGAACCAACAAAGCTCATATCGCCCGTGCTGCCTTAGAATCGATTGCTTTTCAGGTATCCGATGTGCTCACGGCGATGCAAGCAGATATTAGCCATCCTTTAAAAGAGCTACGCGTAGATGGGGGGGCAAGTAGAAATAACATGTTGATGCAATTCCAGGCGGATATTCTCAATGTTCCGGTGCTACGTCCTAAAATGCTGGAATCGACTGCATGGGGTGCGGCGGCTATGGCAGGTTTAAAAGCAGGTGTATTTTCCAATCTGTCAGAGATTTCCGAATCTTGGCAGTTAGACCGTGCATTTGAACCAAATATGCAGGCGGATCAGCGTCAAAGCCGTTTGAATCAGTGGCAAATAGCTTTAAAACGGACCCGATCAGATATATAAAATTTAACTGAAATATTCTTTGTCATAAAAAACCGCTGAATTCAGCGGTTTTTTATGTCTTAAAGGATGAGCATTAATGCGCGTGACCACCGCCACCGCCACCCAAACCCAATTTAGGTCTTGGCGCAAGCCAGACAATTAAAGCAGCAAAAACAAAAACCATCGCTAAAATTAAAAACACATGATTGGCAGACAAAGTTAAGGCTTCTTTATCCACCAGACTCGATATATAGCCCAGCGCACCTTCTGAACTCATGCCACTTTGCATCAAGGTATTTTGCACCTCATCCACATGCAGGTTGGAAACCATCTCACTACGTGCAACTTTGGCGTGATCATCCCACAAGGTTACGGCAATGGAAGCACCGATTGCCCCAGCCATGGTACGCAGGAAGTTCATTAAGCCAGCAGCAGATGCCATTTCATGTGGCTGCACCGAAGCCAATGCCATATTGGACAAAGGAATAAAGAAAAATGGCACAGCAAAGCCTTGCAGAATTTGTGGCCATGCCAATGCCATAAAATCAGAATCCGTGGTCCAGAACGCACGCATCAAGGTCACTGCCGCCAAAAGACTTAAACCAAAACTGGCTAAAATGCGTTGGTCATATTTGGTCGCCATCTTGGCCACAATCGGTGACATGAGCAAACTGCCAAAGCCCATGGTCGCAGTTAAATAACCCGCCCAGGTTGCGGTATAACCCAAGTTAATTTGCACCCACTGTGGAATCAGCACAATACTGGAGAAGAATGCACCAAAGGCAAATGCCAAAGATAAAACCGAGAAGGTAAAGCCGCGATATCTAAAAATCTGAATATTGACCACTGGATGCCGTTCGGTGAGTTCCCAAATAATAAACAGAATTAACCCGACTACGGTAATCACGGCCAAGACACAAATAAAGCTACTGTTAAACCAGTCATTTTCATGTCCAAGATCAAGCATCAACTGTAATGCGCCAATCCATAAAATCAGCAAAAACAGCCCAATGGTATCAATTCTGATTTTCGAAATTAAAGTTTCCGCAGGTTTTAATAAACGCAATGCGGCAATCGCACAGAAAATTCCAACTGGAATATTGATAAAGAAAATCCAGTGCCAGGACAAGTTATCACTAATTGAACCACCTAAAATTGGTCCAAGAATCGGTCCAACTACGGTGGTCATTGCCCACATGCCCATGGCTTGTGATTGCTTTTCCGGAGGGAAAATACGCATCAACAAGGTTTGACTGAGCGGCATGATTGGCCCACCAAACAAGCCTTGTCCGATCCGGCAAATCACCAACATTTCCAGACTGCTGGATAATCCACAAAGAACAGAAAAAACCGTAAAGCCAATCAGACTGATGACAAACAGCCGCACCGCACCAAAGCGCCCTGCGAGCCATCCGGTCAGTGGAACACAAATCGCTTCTGCAACCGCATACGAGGTAATCACCCAAGTCCCTTGGGAACTGGAAACTGCCAGACTGCCCGTGATATGCGGCACTGAAACATTGGCAATGGTCATATCCAAAACCACCATAAAGTTGGCCAAAGCCAACACAAAGGCAGCAAGAATCAGGCGTCCCCCTTTCAGGTCGCCAAATGGTACGTAGTTATTATTCATTAGCCACTACTTCGAAGCGAGGTTGATTTTCGCTTCCATCGACAAGCCGACACGTAAAGGATGCTCGGCCAGTTCTTTAGGATCAAGTGCAATACGCACCGGTAAACGCTGAACCACTTTAATCCAGTTACCAGTCGCATTTTGTGCAGGAATTAAGGCAAATGCGGAACCTGTACCACCAGAAAAGCCCACCACTGTGCCGTGAAACTCAACATCATCACCATATAAATCAGAAGTCAGGGTGGCTTTCTGCCCGGCTTGTACTTTTGCCAGTTGGCTTTCTTTAAAGTTGGCATCGACATAGAGTTTATTAATCGGCACCAGCATCATTAAAACAGTACCTGCAGCAACACGTTGTCCAACCTGAATATTGCGACGCGCAATCACACCATCAAACGGCGCTTTAATTTCAGTTCGTTCCAGATCAAGCAACGCCTGTTTCAATTTTGCCTGAGCAATCAGTACATCAGGCGTCGAGGTTTCATTGCTGCCACGAATCAGCGCTTCATTTGCTGCTAAAGTACTTTGTGCGGCTTTTTGACTGGATTGTGCCTGAGCCAAGCCAGCCTTCGCCAAATCTAAACCGGCTTGAGCATTATTCACCGCACTTTGTGCAGTACTCAGTTCTTCTTTCGAAATTGCACCTGAAGCACTGAGTTGCTTACGACGCGCCAAGTCATCTTGTGCTTTATTCAGCTCGGCTTGTGCTTTAGCCACCTGAGCCTCTGCGCTATGAATGCCGTCATCACTGACAAAAACCTGTGAATTTAAAGCGCTGCTATTGGCTTGAGTCTGTTTGTATTGACGTTTTGCTTTCATCAATTCTGCTTGCGCCTGTGCAAGCGCAATTTCTGCATCACGATTGTCCACCCGAACCAAGATATCGCCCTGTTTAACCTGCTGAGTATCACTGACCAGTACCTGCCCGACTTGACCATTCACCATGGAAGTAATCGAGGCGGTTTCTGCACCGACATAGGCATTATCGGTACTCACTGAACGATTTAAAAATAACGCCCAGACTGCATATAAGATCACTGCAATAATAAAGATCAACGCGACCAAGCTTAAGGCTTTCTTGCGTTTTGCTTTTGTAGCAGTGTCGGAAATGTCTGCGTCTGGTTGTGTTTCTGGCAGGGTATTTTGCGCATCTGTCATCGATTATTCCTAAATCCAACAGACTTGGTCACTACACATCATATCTATCGTTCTGATTGAGATGAAACGAACAGCTATGCAAGACAAATCAATGTCATGAAATGGTGTCGATGAGAAAGTCATTTTTTATTTAATATTGCTGCGCATTTTAATGACAAAAAATCATGATGCGATAATAAAAATGTAACTCACCAGTCTTTAAAAATGAATTCGGCACTGAATTTTCATTCAATGCCAAATATTTTTGTTACATCTACTGATGTCTAATTTGCCGACCTTAAGGCAAAGTTAATAGGCATAAGATGCAATTGCAGTGGCAATCGGCTTATCTTCATCATTGACCAAAGTCATCCGCATGGTGCAGCCCTTACGCCCCAAACGTAAGGTTTCAGCGCGGGCAATAAAACATTTTCCACGACCAGGAGCCAAATAATCAACCCGCATATCGACAGTCGCCAAGCGCGTAACTTTTTTAATGGTATCCGGCAGGTCTGCAGCTTCTGTCTTTCGATATAACTCGCCCATCGCAACGATGCCGCCGATACTGTCCAAAATTGTTGCCGCTACACCGCCGTGTAAAATTTGAAAAGCAACATTTCCAATCATAAAAGGCTGCATTTCAATATAGGCTTCAATTTGGCCATCAACGACGCGCATGACCATCTCGTTGTGTTTGAAGTAAGGAGAACTATTGAATGCATGACACAACTGCTTCAGGACAACATCAATATCCACTTTCGAGCCCAAATGAATATTCCCTGTCCAATGTTTATCTGAATTACTCATAATCTGCTCGAATACCTTAATTTGAGAAATAGCTATTAACTTTTGCCCCAAAATTTGATTCTAGGGCTACAATAGCCATAGTTTAATACTGATCATTGAGATTGTTATGACTTATACGTTCAATCGCCCTGCATTTCCTGCTACGCGTATGCGCCGAATTCGAAAAAATGACAAATTACGGTCTATGGTACGTGAAACCCAGTTGACGACCGACCATCTCATTTACCCAGTATTCGTACTTCCGGGGCAAAACCAGACCCAAGATATTCCAAGCATGCCGAATGTTCAGCGACTTTCTGCTGATCTGCTGTTAAAAAAATCAGAACGCTTGCTGGAATTGGGGGTTTCTAAACTCGCTTTATTCCCTGTAACACCGCAAGAAGACAAAAGCTTAACGGCTGAAGCCGCTTGGGACGAAGATGGCTTGGTTCAAAATACCATTCGCCTGTTAAAAAAAGAATTGCCAGAAATGGTGCTGATCACTGACGGTGCACTTGATCCTTATACCACGCACGGTCAAGACGGCATTATTGATGACACCGGTTATGTTTTGAATGATGAAACTGTTGAATGCCTGATTAAACAGGCTTTAAGTCATGCCGAAGCCGGTGCAGATGTGGTTGCACCGAGTGACATGATGGATGGCCGTATTGGCGCGATTCGTACTGCGCTCGAAGCCAATGGTCATATCTATACCAACATCATGGCGTACTCGGCTAAATATGCATCTAGCTTCTACGGTCCTTTCCGTGATGCGGTCGGTTCATCAAGCAACCTTAAAGGTGGCAACAAATACAATTACCAGATGGATATCGGCAACCGTGCTGAAGCATTGCATGAAATTGCACTGGATATTCAGGAAGGTGCAGACATGGTGATTGTGAAACCGGGTATGCCTTATCTCGATATCGTGCGTGAAGTGAAAGATACTTTTGGTGTGCCCACTTTCGTTTATCAAGTCAGCGGTGAATACGCGATGCTGGCCGGTGCCATTCAAAATGGCTGGTTATCGGACGATGTGATTATTGAATCCCTGATGAGTTGCCGCCGTGCCGGTGCTGATGGCATCTGGACTTACTTCGCTGAAGAAGCTGCGCTTAAACTCAAAGACATGAAATAAGGATTAGTGGCACAAGCGATGAATATTGCCATTATCGGAGCAGGCATTAGCGGTCTATTGTCTGCTTTAGAACTTGTGGAACAAGGATGTTCCGTCATCATTTTCGATCAGCAGCAAGCAGGCAAAGCTGCTTCGTGGGCTGGTGGAGGCATCCTTTCTCCAATGTATCCATGGCGCTATCCACGCGCGGTGAATCAACTGGCGCAACACGGTAAACCGTTATATTTAGAATGGAATGAAAAATTAAAACCTGTTACGGGCATTGATTTTGAAATCCATGATACCGGCATGCTGATTTTAGATGAAAGCGATTTTGACATCGGACAACGCTACGCCCAGCAGTTTGATGAACCGATGCAGCAATGCCAACTGCTAAAACAGCCTCAACTCCGGCAGGTCAATCCGCATATTTCGACGCAGTTTAGTCAAGCGCTCTATTTTTCACAGTTGTCTAATGTACGTAATCCACGCCTGCTCAAATCCATCATCAGTTATTTAAAACAGCATCCACGCGTACAGTTCTATGAAAATACCTGGGTCGATCATTTTCATATTCAACAACAGCGTGTGACCTCTATTCAAACCCAATCCGGTCAACAGATTCAGGCCGACCAGATCGTCATTGCAACCGGTGCATGGTCCGCACACTGGTCGCAGCAATTGAATATGACCATTCCAGTTACCCCCGTTCAGGGACAAATGCTGCTATTTAAAACCCCTGAACAGTGGTTGCCGACTATCTGCATGAATAAGGTGATGTACCTGATTCCACGTCAAGACGGGCATGTGGTCTGTGGTTCCAGTATGGATGAGCTGGGTTTTGAACATCGTCCCAATATGCAAACCCAACAGAATATTTACAAAGCCTGTCTGGAGATGGTGCCGGAACTTGAACAGTTTCCGATTGTGAAACAATGGGCAGGACTCAGACCGAGTTCACCTACTGGTGTGCCCTATATCGGAAAAATGCCAGAGCTTGATAATCTATGGGCCAACTTCGGACATTTCCGTAATGGCTTATGTATGGGACCTGCCTCTGCACGATTATTACGACAGCTGATGCTTGAGCAACCCACATGTGTAGATCCTACCGCTTTTAGCACTCAGAGATTAAAATCTGAAGTTTTAACCACCCGCTAAAATATCAGCCAAAGCCAGCTTTAAAGTGGGATATTTAAACTCAAATCCCAGTTCCTGCAGGGCTTTCGGTTGTACATATTGACCGTTCAACACCAGTTGCGATTGTTCACCCAACATCCCCTTTAAAACAAAAGCCGGTAAACAGAATAAAGGTTTACGTTTAAGTTGCTGCGCAGCTGTTTGAGCAAATTGCCCTTGGGTCATTTTTTCTGGACAGACCACATTAAAAATTTGCGTGCTGGTTTCATTTAGCATTAGAAATTCAATTGCCCGCAGTACATCCTGAATATGTACCCACACGACCGGTTGCCGCCCATGTCCAATTCGCCCCCCCAGATTCAGTTTAATCGGCAACAGCATGCGTGGAAGAATGCCTCCATTCTTTGCAAAAACAATACCGAAGCGCACGATTTTAGTGTTCTGTTGCTGAAAACTTAATGCCGCATGTTCCCATAACTGACACAGTTCCGACATAAAAATAGATTGTGGCGCAGACTGTTCGGTACAAACTTCTGACCATTGTTCAGTCGGATCTATACCGTAATAACCCACTGCAGAACCTGAGATAATACGTTTCGGAAAAATCTGTCTTTTTTCTAAATATCGGTACAGCTGATGGGTGATTTCAACCCGACTCTGAATGAGTTGCTGCTTTCGTGTTGCTGTCCAGCGCGCCTGACCAATATTTTCACCAGCAAGGTTAATCACATAATCAATGCGATCGGTTTTAAGCTCATCAAGACTCTGAACCCAGGTGAGATCAGGATGATTAGAAATCTTGTTTTTCTGACGTGTCAGCCCAATCACTGCATAATCACGTGACAATAAATAAGGCAGTAGATGCGAACCAATAAAACCACTTGCACCCGTCACCAGTACGTTTTCTTTTAGCATTCGACCACCTCACTTGAGTATTCTTATCTATAAAATAGAATCATTTTTAATTCAAGCGTACAGCAATTTTTTAGCCAAACATTTTTTTCGCCATACGCTGGGCCTGTTTGCCATAAAACCAATAGGTCAAAATATAAAGTGGGATCGCAATGAGTAAAAACATAATCAGCACCACACTCATAAATTGTGGATTTTTCAAATAGAGAAGAAAATTCTGCCAAACCTCGAGATCGCCTTTGGAAAATATAAAAATCCCCAGCAATAAAAATGCAAGGTTATAGCCCCAGAAAATAAGACTGAACCCTAAAGTTATTTTTTTTCTTTCTTGTTCGCTTGGTGCACGTTGTTGCTGTTTCAAAAATTTATACAGTACTAAAATCATTGCAGTTAGATAAGGAACAATGGTAAGAATACCGCCCAAGCCTGTAGGTAGTAAAGCTGCTAGCACACCGCAGATACAGGTAAAAATAAAACAAAAAAAGAAAAACCATAAAAAATATCGACTTAGTGACACCGCATACCTGCATAAGCAACTTTTAGACTACCAGTATAGAAAAAAATGAGTTTTTTTTCATTTTATTGTCAACCAATCTGTAATCCCCTGCGTTATATAGGGTAAGAAGTTCATAAACCCGTTAATTTGTACCGGCATCCACAATATTTTCGGTGAACTTTTCCTAAAGCAATAAACTTGGTTTCAAGTTTTAGTACGGAACAGCAGCCCAAGCTAAAACTTGCGACAGATTTTTTTTGACCGACGATTTCATCATCACTCGAATCGTCGGTCTTTTATTTTCTACAGTATATTTTTTATCTTAGAGATACATTTGAGAAGTGCTAACTTAACCGAATACCCAATTTATTTTTGAACTATAAGAAGAATAAGATGATCTCACTCATTCCTGATAAGAAAACTATTTCATTCCAAAAATGAGTTTTAAACCAAGCAAAGTCATCACCCCACCTGCAATACGGTCAAATAGTGCTTTGAATCTTAAATAGACTTTTCGTGGACCTTCAGCTGACAAAGCGACCGCCACCAATGAATACCAGCCTGCATCAATAAAAAAACACAGGACCGGCAAAACCACATAAAAATAAGTAGGAATATCTTTGGGTAAAAGTGCCGTAAAAACACTGGCCAAAATAATCGCAATTTTGGGATTGCTCATTTGCGTAATTAAACCCAAACGGTATGCCTGTTTATAACTCATTGGTTGAACTGAAGTATCTGCCGAATCCATTGGCTCTTTGGCATGTTTAATAATTTTAAAAGCTAACCACAACAGATATAAACCACCACAGATTTTTAAAGCCAAATATGCAGATGGCACAGCCAGTAAAACGGCTTGCAACCCCATCACGGCAAGTAAACCAAATATCGCTGCGCCCGTACCTGTACCCAAAGCAGTAAACAGACCATGTTTACGAGAAATCGCAATTGAATTTTTAGCCACATATATAAACGTTGGCCCGGGGCTGATGGCACCCAACATTAAAGCCAAAGTAATTGAGCCTAATATCAATAACGATTCCAATGCTATTTACCTTAAATGATGAGGGAAAATGGGTTGGCCAATTCTACGTGTTTTATATTCTTATTGCCGTAATAATTTTATGTTTCTGCTCGATTCAAAAATCCAATTTTAGACAGATATAAAATACAAATGATGTTTTTATTTAAGCATCATCTACACCACAGTTGGTACATATTGAGCGCGTACCAGACCTTTTTATAAAGTTCATAAGGATTTAAATAGGGTAAACTGTTTGCAAAAATTAAGGCATCTATTCAAATTTCCGCAAATCTGGCGTAGACACCTTAATTTCGTTCCAGTCTCTTACTGTTGAACAACCGGCTTGGTTTCGCGGGCGTTGAGCTGTGAGAGACGATAATCACTGTCATGAACTGGCATACCGCCAATAATCATGGTTCGAACTTCGGTTTTCGGCTTATTATAGTCATCTTTTGCATCACAAGCGGTCAGCAACAATAGCAAGCAAACGGATAAACCCACGGATAGCTTTTTCATCACATATCCTCTTTTTTCATCATTGTTATATTTTCTAGCTTAGCACCAATGTATGTTTTTCGATCATTTTTTTATGTTTTTAATTCAATTATTTAAGATATTTTTACAAATAAGCATAGATCGCAAATCTACATACACAGAAATATCCATTCAAAATTTATTTCAACAAACTGAGTGATAAAAATTGACCGTTTTCACCTTCGCATTCCTGTAGCGATCTCCGTAGCTACACAGTCTTAAGCAAATAATATAACTCTAGATAAAAATATTTTGCGTACAATACAATTGAATATTCAGGGATCGTGATGAAATGTTTGATCAAATTGCACAGTCAGTGGCCTACCAAAAACTTAATCTTGATGTTCCTGTGTCAATCACGGTTAAGCGATTAGATCAAATCCATCCGCAAATTTCCGGCAATAAATTTTTTAAACTGAAATACAACTTTCTTGAAGCCCAAAAACAAGATTTAAATAAAGTTCTCACTTTTGGCGGGGCTTATTCCAATCATATTGCTGCAACAGCATATGCAGCACATTTATTTGGCTTCAAAAGCGTGGGGATTATTCGTGGTGAAGAACTGGCAGCCAAACCATTAAACTCTACTTTAGCCACGGCGCAACAGTTTGGCATGCAACTGCATTTTGTTTCGCGTGAACAGTATCGTTTAAAAAATCAACCCGAATACCTTGCTGAATTAACACAGCAATTTCCTGAACATTTTATTATTCCTGAAGGTGGAACCAATCCACTTGCCATTCAAGGCTGCAAGGAAATTCTAAATAGCGATGACCTGCAAAATTATGATGTGATCTGCTGTGCCGTGGGTACAGGTGGAACCATTTCAGGAATCATTGAAGCAAGTTCAGAGCATCAAAAGATTGTTGGTTTTTCAGCCTTAAAAGGTGATTTCCTGCAACATGATGTAAAGCAATGGACAACGAAGAAAAACTGGCAGATTACCGATGCTTATTGCTGTGGAGGTTATGCCAAAACCACACCTGAACTTTTTCAATTCATGCAGGCTTTTGAAGCCGAGCACAAGATTCCTTTAGAGCAAGTCTATACCGCCAAAATGATGGTCGGTTTGTTTGATTTAATTGAACAAAATTATTTTCCACATGGCTCACGTATCTTGGTGATTCACACGGGCGGCTTGCAAGGTCGCCACACTGGATAAGATCAAGCCTGAAATTAGCAGTAAAATTGTCTATAATGCCCTGCTTTTATCTCCCGTGAGTTGTCCCATGTCTACAAATCAGTACGATGTCATTGTTTTAGGTGCCGGTGCATCAGGTCTGATGTTGGCATATATGGCGGCACAACGTGGTCGTAAAGTCTTGGTGGTTGAAAAAGCCAACAAAGTCGGTAAAAAAATTCTGATGTCTGGTGGTGGTAAATGTAACTTTACCAATCTGTATGTCGAACCTGAAAATTACATTTCACATAATCCGCACTTTGTAATTTCAGCCTTGACTCGTTATACCAATTGGGACTTTATTGGCTTGGTGTGCGAACATGGCATTGAATACGAAGAGCGCAAACACGGTCAGCTGTTTACCTTAAACGGCGCCAAAGAAATTTTAGCCATGTTATTGGCGGAATGCGATAAAACTGGCTTGGTAGATATTAAAACCAGCTGTGAAGTAAAAACTGTTACTCCTGTTGAGGGTCAAGGTTTTCAAGTGGCAACGTCTATGGGTTATTTTCAAGCTGAATCTGTAGTGGTGGCAACCGGTGGTTTATCGGTGCCGACCCTAGGTGGTTCAGGGATTGGTTATGAGATTGCCAAACAGTTCGGACATCATATCCATCCCACTCGTGCAGGTTTGGTGCCTTTTACTTTTTCTGATCAATTCAAAGAAGTTACTACCCGTTTAAGCGGAAATGCAGTAGATGCGACACTCTCCAATGATTTAAACAGTTTTACCGAAGCCCTGCTGTTTACCCATCGCGGTTTAAGTGGGCCAAGTTCACTACAACTCTCCAATTATTGGGATGTCGGTCAGCGCTTTAATATTAACTTCCTGCCTTATATCGACCTGGTTGATTTCTTTAAATCGAAAAAAGCCAGCCAACCAAAAGTCTTACTGCGGACTTTGTTAAATGAGCATCTGCCTAAAAGTGTGGTACTGGAATTACAAAATTTAATCTGGGCTGAATCGGCAGATATGGCGATTGGTAATTTAAGTGATGAAAAGCTTGAACAGATTGCTCAGCGCTTGCATGCTTTTGAAGTTAAACCATCAGGAACTGAAGGTTATCGTACTGCAGAAGTGACTTTAGGTGGTGTGGATACCACAGAAGTTTCATCTAAGACCATGGAAAGTAAAAAGCAAAAAGGCATTTACTTTGTCGGTGAAGTTCTTGATGTATCAGGTCATTTAGGCGGTTTTAATTTTCAATGGGCATGGGCATCTGCACATGCCGCATCGCAATATGTTTAACCAGATACATATTCTAAGCCGATTATTCTAGATAATCGGTATGTAATAAACCAACAGGTTTAGCCTGCTGTAAACGAGCAATTGTGATATCCATTTTCGCAATTGCTTGTGCCTGAGATGAAGATTCAGCAACGTTCAACATAGTCGCAAGTGACTTAAAAATTTTATTTAATAACATCATGATCTCCTTTTATTATTACCATTCATATATCCAGATATGATTCTCAATATTTCATCCACATTAATCTAAATGCTTATATTCTATGAAATAGTTAATTTATAAATAGCATAAAAAACCAAGAAAAACGATCATTTTTTAGCTATTTTTTCATTTTCGTTTTCTTGTGACTTATCTTCTGAATAATCACGCTTTGCCTGTTTATGTGCTTGCTTCGCTCTAGCAAAAACAAATTTATAAGCACTGATAAAGAAACCTGCAGTAATTCCTGCAATCACAATCGGTGCAATAAATTTATTCGGTTCTTTTTTTGACATCATGATCTCCTTTTGAATATGAAATAAAAGACCGACCACATTGATGTGATCGGTCTGCTACAAAACTTATAGGTTATTTAGGGTCATCTTTAGGATGAATATCAACATTTTGTTCAGGTTCGCCTGTTGAACCATACGGGTTATTTAAAGGCTTATGTTCGGGATCGACCTGTAGACCATTATCGGATGGAGTAAGACGCACATCATTGGTTGATGTTGAACTCTCTACGATTGTCGATGGAGGTGGTGCGCTTGAAGATGTTTTCGGAACATCCGGTTGATAATCTGGATTAGGATGTTTTGCTTTCTCTTTGGCTTGATTAATCAAGTCAGTCAATACACGTTCAGCAGGCTGACGACCGCCTAAACCAAAGGCTAGAGCAAATGCAACTGCCACAGCACCCAAAGTTAAACCAAAGGCAAGATTCACGATAGAATCGGCAATACCCATTGCACGTAAGCCCATGGCAATCACTAAGCCCATAATCAGGATACGAACCAAGTTTGCTAACCATCGTGAACTGTTATATTCACCACGTCCAATGACTTTCGCGACCAGATTTGCGAGCCAGAAACCGATCATCAAAATAACAGCGCCGAGTAAAATATTGGCACCGAACTGGATAAACATCGAAATAAGCACACTCACCTGTTCAAAACCAAGGCGGTTTGCTGCTTCAGAAACTGCAAATAACATGGTAAAGAAAACAATCATGTAACCCACAATGCAAGACACTTTAGTGGTGCCTAAAAAGCGTTGTGCATCCATTTTGGCAGGTAATTCATCAACACCTGTTCCAGCCAATACGTCAACCACCAAATTAGCCACGAAACGTGAAACGACATAGGCCAGAATTAGAATCAGACCAGCCGCAATAATATGCGGGATGGCATTCATAATCTCATACAACATCGCAGTCGCGGGTTGTGAAATGGCCTGAATACCTAAGGCTTCAAATGCAATGATGAGGGAAGTAATAATAATGATGGCGAAGACAAATGAACCCAGAACTTTTGGCAAATTAGAATTTTTTAAGAAACCAATTTTTTGTGCCTCATGCTGCAAATTCAGACTGCCAACCAAACCTTCTACAATACCGCGTACAATTTTTGCCAAGATATAACCGACAAAAACAATAACAGCAGCAATAAAAATATTGGGTAAGAATGAAACGACTTCATTCAGCATATTCTGTATCGGGAATAACAGACCGTTGAGACCTAAAATAGACAATACAATCGGCAGGAATAACAATAAAATGAGCCAATAGACAATATCGCTAATATTTTGACTGATTGGACTGACACCGACATCAGCACTCAACTTTTCATCTAGCTTAGTACGGTCAAGCAGTTTTTGCATCCCTACTTTAACCAGATTAGCCACAATCCAGCCAATAAATCCAACCGCAACTGCAGCTAAAAGCTGTGGAATAAACAATAGGAATTGCTGGATCATATTGCTAAATGGACCACTCACACTGGTGAGATTAAGCACATTTAATGCACCTATGACCGCAATAATCATCACTATCCAAAATACGACACGCGATACGATACTTTCAATATTTGAGCGATGCCCAGTTGCACTTGAAAGTTTTTGATTTGTTCCTATTTTTTCTAAAACTTTTTTAACTCCTGCTGCAATAATAAGAGCAAGAATCCAACCAATCAATAAAATAGCAACAGCGGCTAGAATGGGATGGAATTGATTCCAGTAATACATGGCATCAAATTCTCCCCCTCTAGGGCCTCCAGAAAAATATTCATTCATGTTGTATTTCCTCTTGTTATTACTTATTGAAGTCTTACGGCGATGAATCGCTTTATTATCTTGACTAAGCCTATTGAGCGTGAGCCGAACCAAAAATCATCAGGTTAAAAACACATTAGAATTTGCTTATTTTTTATTCAATACAAACCATCACAAATACAACAAAAGCGCACATTAGATTGCACAAAAGCCCTAGTCTTTTCAGACTAGAGCTTTAATAAAAAGAGAGTTTAAGTTTCAAGTTAATAGTCTTTTGCAGTGGCCGTATCTTTATCGGTAGCAACTGCTTCATCACCCGGTGTACCGGTTGTCGTATTATTCGGTGTCGCTGTTTGGGCTGAAGGATTAGGATGTCCAGGAGGGGCATCTTTAGGATCTGGTTTGGTATCCGCAAACATGTAAGCGAGTAATGCAATAAAGAAAACACCCACAAGAATTAAAATATAAACAGGCAAACGTTTCTTCTGCGATTTTTCTTCTGGAGTGATTACATGAGGCGGTTTATTGAAATCATGTGTCATATTCCTATCCCCTCTTTTTTGTCATGTCCGTATTTTTATATTAGCAATACTTGTTGCTCTGTTATGTGTAGAAGCATAGTGACATGGTGAATACATGTAAATTTCACTTAAGCAGCTTAAGTTTAAAAAATCCATTTTAAATTGGTTGGAGCGACTGACTCCACAACCATCTCATGTTCATCTTTCAGTTTGACACCAGAAATTTGCAATTGTCGTGATTTTCTCATCAGTGCCATTAAACGCTGAATGGCGATTTGTTCAGACAACCCAGCAGGACGAACATTGGAAATACAATTACGCATGGCATCATGGCAACCTTTATAGGCATTCCAAGTGTAGTAAATCCCCATACTGTCGGGTGAACTCAGACCTGGGCGTTCACCGATCAGCATCACCAATATTTTGGCGTTTAGAATCTGCGCGACTTCATCACCCAATGCCACACGACTTCCCGTTGCAATGACCAGAGGTGCGATAGACCAACCTTCATTGATGCAAGACTGGTGTAATTCTGCAATAAAATGTGGCGCATTATCTTCAATGGCACGTGCAGATAAACCATCACCCGTCACAATCACCACATCATATTCAGTTTGATGTTGCTGTTGATATTGTTTTAATAATTGTCTGGATGCTTCCGACAGTTCCCGACCTAAATCTGGGCGTTTTAAATAAAGATCTTTATCTTCTGCACAACTGGAAATCTGCAAAATATCGATGTTCGGTTTCACCAATTGTTCTACTAATGCCTGAACATCAAGAACTTTTAAAACTGCATCTTTGGCCTGCGCATGTGCCAGTTGAAATTCCAATGAAGGCTTGGTCGGTTGACTGCCACCAACGCGTCCCAAGGCAATTCGGGCATCGGTAAACTGTTTCAGTTGTTCCCAGGCATTTTGCGTAAGTTCTGGTTGAAATTGAATATCGTATTGAACTTTCATTCTTAAACCCTCGACTCATGACAGGATTAAATGGGAAAACTTTTCTGGAAGTTGGCTTGGCCATTGCAGTTGTGAGGACTGCTGTTTTAAAATTCCCTGTTGTTCAAGCCAAGCTGAAAACTCGGGGGCAGGTTGCAAACCTAATAACTGGCGAATGTATAAAGCATCATGAAAAGAGGTGGTTTGATAATTCAGCATCACATCATCTGAACCGGGAATACCCATAATAAAATTAATGCCGGCATTGGCCAGCAAAGTTAACAGCACATCCATATCATCCTGATCGGCATCGGCATGGTTGGTATAGCAAATATCACAGCCCATCGGCAGACCCAGTAATTTCCCACAGAAATGATCTTCCAGTCCTGCCCGAATAATCTGTTTGCCGTTATACAAGTATTCAGGCCCAATAAAACCAACCACGGTATTAATCAAAAAAGGATGATATTTCCGAGCCACGGCATAGGCACGGGCTTCCATCGTTTGTTGATCCACCCCGTGATGAGCATTACTGGATAAGGCACTGCCCTGTCCCGTTTCAAAATACATCACATTCTGTCCCAGTGTGCCGCGTTTTAGACTTAAAGCGGCTTCATAACCCTCCTGTAACAGGCTCAAGTCAATTCCAAAAGCGCTATTGGCGGCTTGTGAACCCGCAATCGACTGGAACATTAAATCGACTGGAATATTTTTATTGGCCAACTCTATACCTGAACTGACATGGGTCAAGACACAAGACTGGGTCGGAATCTCATATTCATGAATAATATGATCCAGTAATTTCAACAGTTCTGAAAGATTTTGAAGATTATCCGTAGCTGGATTAATGCCAATCACGGCATCACCATTGCCGTACATCAGCCCGTCTAGGATACTAGCGGAAATACCGAGTAAATCATCGGTAGGATGATTCGGTTGTAATCGGGTTGATAATCGCCCTTCCAAACCAATGGTGTTACGAAACTGGGTGATGACCCTGCATTTTTTGGCGACCAGAATTAAATCCTGATTGCGCATAATCTTGCTCACTGCAGCCACCATTTCTGGTGTCAGACCAGCTTGTAAATGCTGTAATTTTTCTGTGGTTGCACCCTCACTCAGCAGCCAGTTGCGAAAGTCCCCCACAGTAAAATGCGAAATTGGATAAAAAACCAAGGCATCATGTTCATCAACAATTAAACGGGTCACTTCATCTTGATCATAATCAATCAAAGCTTCTTGCAAAAATTGCTTGAGCGGAACATCCGCCAGACACATCTGTGCTGCGACACGTTCTGTTGCATCTTGCGCTGCAATTCTAGCCAACTGGTCACCTGAGCGTTCCGGTGTAGCTTTTGCCATTAAAGTTTTTAAATCCGCAAAAACATAATGATGATGGGCAACATTGATTTGATACAGCATGATGCATTGCTCCTGATTCTATAATTATTATTTCAGTTCCTGTTCCGCGGCCTGAATATTGGCAAACTCTTCTTCTGGCGTTCCGGCAACCAATTGATTTCTGCTATATAAGAAGAAATAAACAATAAATGCTGCATAAATTACTGCCGCCATCAGCCACACTTTTGGGTCAACCACAAAGCCTGCCACGACCGCAATGGCTGCCAGAATCAAAGCAATCGATGCGGTGATGATCCCGCCCGGTGCTTTATACGGACGCGGCATATCCGGTTTTGAAGTTTTCAGTTTAATGTATGCCATCATCATCAGCACATAAGAAATGGTTGCACCAAAAACAGCCATCAAAATAAGCAGATCGCCTTCTCCGGTTAAAGACAGCATAAAACCAATAATACCCGGAATGATAATCGCCCAATGCGGAGCATGGTTGTTATTTGTTAAAGAGAGTTTTTTCGGTAAATAACCGGCACGTGACAGCGCGAAAACTTGACGAGAGTAGGCATAAATAATAGAAAAGAAACTTGCAATTAACCCGGCCAAACCGACAAAATTAACAAAACCTGCAAGCCAGGTATTTTCACCATAAACAGCTTTTAAAGCATCAACCAGTGGTGCACCTGAATTTTTCAAAGTATCTGCACCCGCTGCACCAGTCCCTAAAACCAAAATACTCAATGCAAAAATGGCAAGGATGACCATGGAACCAATTAAGCCACGCGGTAAGGATTTATGTGGTTCTTTGGCTTCTTCAGCGGCTAAAGGTACGCCTTCTACTGCAAGGAAAAACCAAATTGCGTATGGTACTGCTGCCCAAATACCTAAATATCCTAATGGTAACAATGAGCTGGAACCGACTGCCTCAGTATTTACTGCAATGTTGAATAAATTTTCACTATTGAAATGTGGCGCCATGGCGAAAATAAACACCAATAAGGCGACAGCGGCAACGGCGGTAATCATAAAAATGATTTTTAATGCTTCACCTGCACCTTTTAAATGCATTCCCATAAACAATAAATAACAAACCAGATAAATAACCCAGCCACCAATGCCAAATAGCGACTCGCAATAAGCGCCAATGAAACAGGCAATCGCTGCAGGGGCAATGGCATATTCAATAAGAATCGCAGTTCCTGTGAGATAGCCGCCTAAGGGACCAAATGCAGTACGTGCAAAACTGTAACCACCACCAGCTGTAGGCAACATAGTTGACATTTCCGACATCGCCAGACACATGCAAAGGTACATAACAGCCACGATCACCGTGGCAATGAACATGCCACCCCAGCCACCTTGAGCCAGACCGAAATTCCAACCGGCAAAGTCACCCGAAATCACATAAGCCACACCCAGACCGACCAACAACAACCAGCCGACTGCACCTTTTTTTAATTGTCTTTGGGCAAAGTATTCTTCTGCTGTATTTCCCGCTATCGGGGTATTCTCGATGACATCTTTAACCTCTGACATACGCACCTCTTATTTTATTTAATCAATAAGAGCGTTATGCATAAGCCATACCAATTTTTAAACTTTGGTAAAAAGCGGTTTAAGCAACTGGAGTATGAAAATAAGTGCAGCGGATTTTTATCTTTAATCTTGAATGAAGATGAATCTGGCTTTAGGTGCTGAAACAGCTAAAATGAGCTATAATTATGCACCTTTTTTTTCATGCTGCTTAACTTTATGGCGTATCGACAGCAATCTGTAACGCTTGATCTGGACACTGATGTCACTCATCAATGTAGCTTGCATTACACTCGTGATGAACATCTCATTGGGATTATTGAATTTAATAAACCCAGTTACGTGCTTAAATGGGGTGATCTAGAGTATTTTCGTCGTCGTACAGAAGAGCTTTCAGTGATGCCTTTCCCTGAATGCATTAACGCGATGGTGATTGATATTCGTAATATCGCACCTTTTTTAGACAATGAAGTGCCGATCATTCCTTGGCGTTTATTGGAAGAAGAATGCCCAATTCGTTTGGTGGTTCCACAAGATCGTCTTGAACATTATTCTGGTCTGTTTGAACCGACCTGGCTGACTTCGGACGTTGAAACCGCGATTCAAGAAATTCGTGAATATATCGATATGTTTGTACATTAATGATAATTATTAGATTTGATTTATATATCCCTCTTTAATGAGGGATTTTTTATGCTTGGTCTTCCCTGAGGAGGGATTTGGGGAGGATTTCCAAGTTCCCTATCCTTATAGGAGATGAGGAATATATTCCGCAAGAAAGAGGTCTATTAAATCTATATCCCCTTACGTAAAAGTATTGCTCACCTTTAAAAAGAAGAAAGAAAAATAATCTCTTTTCTGAGCTGTACTCCTAAGTACCCCTCACCCCAACCCTCCCCCTCAGGGAGAGGGAGTAAAATCATTTACCTACTCTACCAATAATTTTCGACTGCAATATTACCTTCACCGCGGCGATTCATCGTCAACCCACGTGCCTTTAATGCTTCTTTGGTGTCTTCTACCATTTGTGGGTTACCGCAGAGCATGACGTGACTGGTTTCAACATTAAATTGTACACCTGCCGCTTTTTCTAATTCACCATTTTCGATCAGTACAGGCAAGCGGTCATGTAACGCTGCTTTTGGATCACGGGTGATAATCGGGATAAATTTAAAGCCGCTATGCCCTTCGCCAAAAGTTTCTGCAATTTCCTGAATACGCTCTACATAAGCCAGTTCAGCTTCGGTTCGTACACTATAAACCAGATTAATCTTTTGATATTTAGACCATGTGTCGAAATCTTGCAGCATGGATAAAAATGGTGCCAAGCCTGTGCCCGTAGCGAGTAGCCACAAATCATTCGGTAACGGAAGCTGATAACGTGCCAGCGTTAAGAAACCATACGGTATTTTTTCCAAGTACAATCCATCGCCGACTTGCAGATGTTGCAAATTCGAAGTGAAGGCACCCTCTGGAACCACAATTGAAAAGAATTCCAAGATTTCATCAAAAGGTGATGACACCACAGAATAAGCCCGAACCACCAGCTCATCTCCCACTTTTAAACCAATACGCGCGAATTGCCCTGCGGTAAATTTAAAATGCGCAGGTCGTGTCATGGTAAAACTGAATAAGGTATTGGTCCAACGGTGTACAGATAAGACTTTTTCTAAGCTAAATTTTTCAATTGACATGATTTCAACGTGGCATGAAAGACTGCGCTCATGGTAGCATGACAACATAATTTATTAATATTTTTTAAATGTTAAGGCTCTATTCATGCGCATGACTTTACGCCAGTTGGCTGTTTTTGTAGCAGTCGCCCAAGAAGGCACAGTAACCAAAGCCAGTGATGCCGTAAAACTCACCCAAAGTGCTGCAAGTATGGCTTTAGCGGACTTAGAAGATGGCCTAGGCGCTCCGCTGTTTGACCGTTTGGGTAAACGCTTGCAATTAAATGATTTAGGTCGTTATCTCTTGCCACAAGCCTTAGAAATTTTAGGTCGTTGTGATGCTTTTGAGCAAGCAGCAAAAGGCGAACTACAAAGTATCGACTTGCGCTTAGGGGCAACGCTGACCATTAGTGATTATCTGATTCCAGACCTGATGGCAGATTTCCTTCAAATTCAGCCACAAGCGCATTTACAACTTCAAGTCGGCAATACCCGCCAGATGATTGAAGCTGTGAATCAGTTCCAGCTTGATCTTGCACTGATTGAAGGTTCATGTCACCTACCACAGTTGCAATGTATCCATTGGCGTGATGACGAACTTGCGGTGTGCTGTTCACCAAATCATCCGCTGGCGCAGCTTGAACGCGCATTAACCCCTGCTGATTTTGAAGTGGCAGGTGTAGAATGGATTTTACGTGAAGAAGGTTCAGGTACCCGTGAAGTCTTTGATAACGCGATTTTAAAAGATTTACCTGATGCCAATATCCGTTTAACCCTCGGTCATAATGAAGCAATTCTTAAAATTGTGGCTGGCGGTATTGGGATGTCATGTATTTCTAAACTGGCGATTGAACCTTTACTGGAAAAAGGTCAGTTGGTCATTTTAGAAACTCCATTCTGGCAACTTACTCGTCCATTGTTCATGTTGGTACATCGTCAAAAGTACCAAGGTCCGGGTTTAAAAGCATTTATGAAATTCTGCGAAGAATAAAATTTCGATTTTAAAAAGCGCCAAATGGCGCTTTTTTTTATTTTCCAAATTGGCGCTCACATGGAACACCATCGCGATTTCCATCCATTTCGGTGCCCGGACAATTTCTAATAAAGAAGACTGCTTCTTCATAAGAACGCATTTGTGAACAATGAGTACGTCCATCACACTTAAATTGTGAAGACTGCTGATGTTGCACACCATTTTGTTTATCAATACTGGCACTGACTTTTTCTGAACGTGGTTTATTAGTCGAATATGTTTGATCTTCCAGATTACGCTGCCCCTGTTCAGACAGTACCTCTTCCGGCAAATCCCCCAAAGCTTCTCGCTGCTGTTCCACAATTTGTGCCTGTTGTTCAATCAATTGTTGTGCTTTCAATTGTTGGGCGTGTCTATAATCTTGATATTTGTTATAAACCAACACTGCCAGCACAGCGATAACGATTAGCCCAACAATCGTGAAAATACCACCTTTAGAGCTACGTTTATTAAAACGTGGCGAAGCATTGTGATTCGCATAAGAACGTTGTGGTGGATGTGCTTCTAAATCTGCTGTGTTCTGCTTTAAATCTAAACGAACAATCTGATCAGCTTTTAATTTGCCGTTATCTTCGACAATACGAAACTTTAAATTTTCCCCTATTTTAGGTTCGACACTTTTATTGGGAAAATCCTTGATATGAAAAAATAAATCTTTCGACTCCCCATCAATTGTAATAAATCCAAAGCCACGCTCAGTAATGTAGCTTTTAATTTTCCCCTCAGTAAACATTTCAATCTCTTATTGTTTAAATCTTATGCAGGTAATTGTAATAAAAAAAGCGCCTAAATGGCGCTTTTTAATGAGCATTTTAATCATCTAAATAAAACAATTATATGACGAAAATTTATTCAATCAACGTTTGAAGTTTGATAACAACGCTGTTGAAATGGCTTCATTGTGTTCCAATATTTTTTTCTGTTTGGTTTTGGCTGGATTTGGATCAACACGCTCAATACGTGTTGCTTTCATCTTCTCGCCATTTTCTTCAAGCACAAATTTTACTTTTTCATTGCGTTTTGGCTCAACCTCTGTGGCTGTGGCAAAATCTGAGATATGGAAAAATATATCTTCGCCTGCCATTGAAATAAAACCGAATCCTTTTTCAGGATTGTATTTGAATACTTTGCCGAATCTATATTCTAATTTCATGAACTTTACTCTAATCTGTAAACGCTATTACTACAGTATATAAAAAAAGAGGCGTAAAGCCTCTATTTTTGATCTTTTAAAAAGATCAATTAATCTTTTTGTACAGAACCAAAGATTTTATCGCCAGCATCGCCAAGACCGGGAACGATATAACCATTTTCATTCAAACCATCATCAATGGATGCGGTAAAGATAATGACATCAGGATGAGCCGCTTGAACACGTTTAATCCCTTCCGGTGCAGCAACCAAGACCATGACACGAATATCTTTACAGCCACTTGCTTTCAATACATCAATAGCAGCAACCAGTGATGAACCTGTCGCTAACATTGGATCAATAATCATCGCAAGACGGTTTTGCACATCTGGTACCAATTTTTTGTAGTAAGTACGTGCTTCTAAAGTTTTTTCATCACGTTCTAAACCAAGAACCGATACTTTTGCACTTGGAATAAGATTTAAGAAACCATCTAACATGCCAATACCGGCACGTAAAATTGGCACAACGGTAATTTTTTTACCGACAATACGATCTACCGTTACTTTACCGTTCCAGCCATCAATTTCATGGTCACATACCGGCAAATCTTTGGTTGCTTCATAAGTCAGAAGCATGGTGACTTCTTGTGCTAATTCGCGGAAATTTTTTGTACTAATGTCTGCACGGCGTAGCAAACCAAGTTTATGTCGAATGAGCGGATGACGGATTTCATGAATAGCCACGGGAGAACACCTAAAAGATGAGATAAAATTACTTCTATTATAAATGTTTTTTATAGCTCTTATAAACCAAAAAGCCCCCTAACTTAGGAGGCTTTTTGGTTAAAATTAATCGTTTTTTTAGATTACTGCTGAGAAAGCATGAAATGCAGTGGAGATAAAATCTCTGCTTGAAGCGCTAACTTGATGATTGGGTCTGGGTAAATACCAATAACCAATACAGCCAATGCAGCAGCAAGCACCATAATACCACCCACTTTTTGACCCCAATGTTTATCAGCATCAATACGTGGCGTATCTGGCGGAGTCATGTACATCACCACCATCACACGGAGGTAGTAATACAAACCAATACCAGAACCAACGATGATCATTGCAGCAAGGAACCAATGTTGCGTTGTTACCGCAGCCATTACTACCAAGAACTTACCAATGAAGCCCGCAGTCAGTGGAATACCGGCAAGAGATAACATCATGACAGTTAAAGTTGCTGTCAGGATTGGACGACGCCAGAACAAACCACGGTAATCCGCCAGACTTTCTGCTTCATTGTCATTGTTGTACGGGCTCGACATTAACGCGACCACACCGAACGCACCAATCGTTGTCAACACATAAGTGATCACATAAACCGTTACGTTGCCAAGGCTTGCGTAAGTCATGCTGATTAAACCAATCAACAAATAACCAAAGTGTGCAATTGAAGAGTAACCCAAGATACGTTTCAAGTTGACTTGACGTACCGCAAGGAAGTTACCCACCAAGATTGAAAGCACCGCAATAATCGTGATGATGGTTACGATTGAATCAATCAGGATTGCGCCTGAAGAAAGTAAATAACGTACAAACAAACCGATGGTTGCAACTTTCGCAACAGTCGCAAGGAATGTTGCGATTGGCGCTGGTGCACCTGCATAAACGTCTGGCGTCCATTTGTGGAACGGAGCAAGAGACAATTTAAATGCAACAGCACAGATGATTAAGCCTAAACCTAAAATCACCATCGGTTGCTGGATCGCTTGCATTAACGCTTGAACATTGTCATAGAAAGACAATGAACCGGTATACGCATAGATATATGCCATACCCATCAACAACATTGCAGAAGCAGTTGCTGAAAGAACCAGGTATTTGATACCTGCTTCTAAAGAGCGTGAGCGTTGATGCGTGTATGCCAACAGACCGTATACAGGAATCGACATCAGCTCAAGGCTAATGAAGAAAGATGCATAGTGAGAGCTTGCAACCATGAGCATTGCACCCGCAACCGAGCACAACATCAAGATATACAGTTCTTCACGGTTATCTTTGTAGTTTTCAATATAAGCGTGTGACAAGGTACAGCAAGCAAGCGCCGCAACAATAATCACCAGTTGATAAAGCATGCTAAATGGATCAACCATAAACATGCCCATCACGTTCGATGGTGCAAATGCCCCACCAAACATAGCGAATAGGATATATACCAAAGCAAGGTTTAAGCCCACTACAGATGCTGTTGCAATTAAATTATGGTTACGTTTAATTGCAATAAGAAGCATCACAACGATCGCAGTTAAAGCCACGATCATCACAGGAGCTAATGGCATAAGCTCAGAAAATGACATTGTGAAGTTCATGGCTTATTGGATCTCCACATTTTGTTGCGATACGACTTGTTGAGTCGCATCGACAACTTCTTGAACTGGGATATAGCTATTTGCTAACCACGCCATGCTTGAATTTGAAATATCAAGGAAGCTTTGTGGGTAGATACCAAGCCATAGTAGAGCAACGGCACAAACCAACAAAATAACAATCTCACGTGAATTCAAGTCTTTCAGTGGGTTTGTATAATGTTGTTTTTGCTCTTCGTTTGGCGTACCAAACATTGCTTTGTGGATAAGGATCAAGCCATAAAGACCTGCCAACACCAAGCTGATTGCTGCCAAAATGGTAAAAGTTGGGAATTTTTGGAATGAACCCATAAGAATCAGGAATTCACCAATAAAGTTACCTAGACCGGGAATACCCACAAGGGCCGCAACAAAGAACATCAAGAAGAATGGAAGGTATTGGAACTGACCACGAATACCGCCCATTTTACGCAAGTCACGGGTATGTAAACGTTCATACACTTGACCACACATAATGAACAATGCAGCAGATGAAATACCATGTGCCAACATCATGATCATTAAGCCTTGGAACGTTAAGATATTACCTGCGTAAAGTGCAAGCAACACAAAGCCCATGTGCGAAATAGATGTGTAAGCCAGTAAACGTTTCATATCGGTTTGTTGGAAAGCACACCAAGCGCCGTAGAACACACCAATTAAACCGAAGATGATCGCGATGTCTGCAAACTGTGCAGAAGCCGCCGGGAAGAACGGAATAACGAAACGAAGCAAACCGTATGCAGCTGTCTTAATCAAGATACCTGCCAAGTCGACAGAACCTGCTGTCGGAGCTTGAGCATGCGCATCTGGTAACCAGCCGTGCAATGGGAACACTGGAAGTTTTACAGCGAAACCAATGAACATACAAAGCATCAAGGCATAAGCCACTGATGGTAACTGTGCATCAAGCGTATTCGCCACACCTAACAAGTAGTTGTAATCAAATCCGATCATGCCTGTCATCATGTAACCGTAAACCACGAGGCCTAGGATACCGATGAGCATGATTAAACCTGCTACTTGGGTATAGATGAAGAACTTGGTCGCTGCATATACACGTGATTTGTTGTCCGCGCCCTTATGACCCCATAACGCAATCAGGAAGTAGATTGGTACAAGCATCATCTCCCAGAAGAAGAAGAACAGGAACAAGTCAATCGCTAAGAATACACCGATCACCCCCCCCAAAGACCATAAAAGGTTTAAGTGGAAGAAGCCAACGTTCTTTTGAATCTCACCCCATGAACATCCAACTGCAAGTACACCCAGTAATGCAGTCAAGCCGACCATAAGAAGTGAAAGACCATCCACCGCTAAGTGAATGTTAATGCCGAGGGTTTGAATCCAAGGCAGCATGAATTCGGCAGACCAAGTCGGAACTTTAGCGCCTAATTCATAGTTATAAGTACCCGATTGCCACAGCGAAACAGTTAAACCCAAAGTGATGAGCATACCGATCAAGGCAATATAACGTGGCAATTTGTCATCGAACTTGTCGACTAACCAGCAAATAAAACCTGCAATGAACGGTACCAGGATCAGCGCGGGTAAAATCCAGTTGTTTGTGATTTCCATCTTATTTCCCCACTACCTGAATCACGATCAAGATCATCAGCAATACCACTACACCGAGTGACATACTTGATGCGTATTCACGCAATGAACCTGTTTGACGTGAGCTTGTGAAGCTATGACCACCTTTAACAATGGCAGGAAGCACTAACCACAAACCATCAATTGGATCACGACCTAAAATTTTCGCGATAAGCAAATATGGTTTTACAAATACGATGTTATACAACGCATCAAAACCAAGTGCATTACGGCAAATATTGGCAAGACCCGCACCTAATGTAGTTTCTGCAAAAGCTTTAACGGCTTTGTAAGCAAAGGCAAATAGGATCACGCCCACTACAAGACCGGCAAGTGCAATACCGACTGCTGTATATTCAGCACCGTGTACACCTGATTCCAGTGCTTCAGGAATAATAAACGCCGGAATTTTCGCAGAGTTTAAAATTGCTTCTACTGGTGCTTTTAAGAAGTAAGCCAAACCAGTTGAAAGTACCGCCAAGATACCCAACGGAGCCCAATAAGTCGCACCTTTGATTTCGTGATACGGTGTGTTTTCTTTACCAAAGAATACAACCCAGATTAAACGGAATGTATAGATTGAAGTTAAGAACGCACCAGCAACACCGACCCAGTACAAGCTGTTATATACAGGAAGATTTGCAATGTGGCTTTGTGCCCAAACTGCACCAAGGATCGCATCTTTCGAGAAGAAACCGATGGTCAAGAATGGAATTGCAGCCAATGCACCGCCACCAATCGCGAAGCAGGCAAACAAGAATTTGTTATGTTTAAACAAGCCACCCATTTTGAAGATGTTTTGTTCGTGGTGGTAAGCCATAATCACCGCACCAGACGACAAGAACAATAATGCCTTGAAGAATGCGTGTGAAAGCATGTGGAATAAGCCTGCTTGATAAGCTTCAGCACCGACAGCCATAAACATATAACCGAGCTGACTCATGGTTGAGTAAGCCAAAATACGTTTGATGTCTGTTTGAACCAATGCAGCAAAACCAGCAACAATCAATGTTACCGCACCCGTAATCGAGATGAACATCATCACTTCAGGTGTCATTTCAAATACAGAGAACATACGGCAGCACAGGTAAATACCTGCAGTGACCATTGTTGCAGCATGGATCAATGCAGAAACAGGTGTAGGACCTGCCATCGCATCGGCTAACCATGTTTGTAATGGAATTTGAGCAGATTTACCGGCAGCACCCAAGAACAACATTAAAGATGTCCAGATCGCAAGTGAATGATCACCCGCTAAAACTTGAGGTGCATTGGCAACGATTGTTCCGATATGCAAAGTACCAAATTGTTGGTAAAGCAAGAACAATGCGATCAGCAAGAATACGTCACCGATACGGGTTACGGTAAATGCCTTGATTGCCGCAAAACCATTTTCAGGTTTCTGGTAGTAGTAACCAATCAGCAAGTATGAGCAAAGACCAACGCCTTCCCAACCCAAGAACAATAACGCCAGGTTATCGCCAAGGACCAATAACAACATGCTCGCTACGAACAGGTTGAAGTATGAGAAGAAACGTGCAAAGTCTTCATCACCATGCATGTACCATGATGCAAAGATGTGGATTAAGAAACCTACACCCGTCACCATGCCCATCATCAGTAATGATAGACCGTCTAGATGCAAGCTCATGCCCGGTGCTAAACCACCCACGTTGAACCAAGTCCAAAGATGTTGAACTTGAGCCACTGAGCCATTCTCGACAAAGCCCATACCAGCGATTAAAGCAAATAAAGCAGAAAGACCTACTGAACCTACCCCAATAATGGCTGCCACACTTTCAGGAAGCTTGTTACGCCCCGCCGCTAAAAGGATAAAACCAATGAGCGGAAATAATACTGTTAAATATAAATAACTCATCCGCGCATCTCACTAGCAGCATCCACATCCAAATGATGGAAGCGATGGTAGAACTGAAGGACGATCGCAAGACCAATACATGCCTCTGCAGCAGCAAGGGTTAAAATCAAGATGAACATGATCTGTCCATCTGGTTGTAACCATGCGCTACCCGCTAAAACAAACGCAAGTGCAGCTGCGTTCATCATCACTTCAAGGCTCATTAACATAAATAATAGGTTGCGTCGCACCATTACACCGTAAAAACCGAGTGCAAAAAGAATGGTTGCAACGATCAAACCATGTTCTAAAGGGATGTTGCCCATTATTCTTTTTCCTTTTCTGCACTTGGTTCACGTTTACCTAAATGGAATGCTGCAACCAAGGCTGCAAGCAATAACATCGCGGCAACTTCTACCAATAGTAAGTAGTGAGTAAAGAGCGCTGTACCAACAGCTTTAGGTCCAATCACTTCTGTGCCCATGACAGGACCAGCAGTGGTGTAATCTGAACCGAGCATCCAGACAAGCACTAAGCCCATAAGGAAACTCACCATTGCAGGATATGCCCATGCAGATGAAGTAAGCCACTTACGTTCCTGATCAACCGTATGTTGACCCAGATTCAGCATCATCACCACAAACACGAACAACACCATGATCGCGCCGGCATAAACAATAATTTCCAGCGCACCAGCGAATGGTGCACCGACGATCATGAACATACCTGCAACTGCAAGCAATGAAACGATCAAGCTAAGCAATGCATGTACAGGATTCGCGTTGGTGACAACGCGAATCGTAGAGACAATGGCCACAAGTGCCATCAAATAAAATGGCCACATCATGGTAATAAGCTCCGTACGTCAACAGGCGCGCTTTCGCGTTGTGCTTGACCTTTATCTTTACCTGCTACAGCCATACCGGATACGCGGTAGAAGTTGTAGTCAGGATATTTACCAGGACCTGAAATGAGCAAGTTTTCTTTCTCATAAACCAAGTCTTGACGAACGTATTCGCCTAATTCGAAATCTGGTGTCATCTGAATTGCAGTCGTTGGACATGCTTCTTCACACATACCGCAGAAAATGCAACGAGAGAAGTTGATACGGAAAAACTCCGGATACCAACGACCATCTTCTTTTTCTGCTTTTTGTAGTGAAATACAGCCCACCGGACAAGCAACCGCACATAAGTTACATGCGACACAGCGCTCTTCGCCATCTGGGTCACGTGTTAATACAATACGACCACGGAAACGCGGCGGAACAATTTGTTCACCTGGTACTTCTGGATATAAAATGGTGTCACGTTTACGTGTCACGTGGCTAAAAACCATCCACAATGAACGTACGATTGACCCGAATCCAGCTAGAATTTTATACATTTTGTACTCCCTGCTGTCCTAGGCCTGATTCATCAGAATCACAGCACCAGTCACCAACAAGTTGACCAACGCCAATGGCAAACAAATCTTCCAACCAAAGTTCATCACCTGGTCATAACGTGGACGCATTAACGAACCACGTGCCAAGACAAACATCATTACAAAGAATGCTGTTTTGATAATGAACCAGAATACTGGTGGAATAAATGGAATTTCTAGGTTGAATGGCGCTAACCAACCACCGAAGAATAAAGTTACGATCAGTGCTGAAATAAGAACCACGTTGACATATTCTGCAACGAAGAACATACCCCATTTCATACCGCCGTATTCGACATGGTAACCTTCCGCCAATTCTTGTTCAGCTTCTGGTTGGTCAAATGGATGACGATGTGTTACCGCAACACCAGCAACAATAAAGATCAAGAAACCCAAGAATTGAGGAATAACGAACCAGACATCACGTTGTGCTTCAACAATTTCGCGCATGTTGAATGAACCCGCAATTGCGACCACACCCATCAGCGAGATACCCAAGAACACTTCATAAGAAATGGTTTGAGCTGCAGAACGAAGACCACCCAATAACGCATATTTGTTATTTGAAGCCCAACCACCAAAAAGCACTGCGTACACTGCAATACCTGCCATTGCCATAAAGAACAATAGCCCGATACTCATGTCAGCAACACCCAGTGTTGGACTTACAGGAATCACCATGAACGAAAGTACCGCAGTTGCCATGGCAACTGCTGGTGCTAAACGGAAAGTGAGTTTGTCAGCAAACTTAGGTGTCCAATCTTCCTTAAACATGATTTTCAGCATGTCGGCAACGATTTGGAACATCCCCCCAGGACCAACACGGTTTGGACCGTAACGGTCTTGCCATAATGCAAGTAAACGACGTTCGATGAATGACATCAACGCAGCGACAAGCACCACCACAAGCAAGATCACAATCGCTTGGACTACAGAGTAAGCGATTGGCCAGTTCTCAGCCCAAAGCGGTGTTTGACGTATTAATTCTTGTTCCATGAATTACACTCCTACCGCGACTGATACAGGCTCTGCAAGTGAAAAAGTTGGTGCAAGACCAATTGGATAACCAATATAACCTGTAGGTAAATATTCAATCACTTGAACTGGAAGGCTAATGCTTGCCTCACCTGATTTCACAGTAATTTTTTGACCGTCTTGAACATTTAAGCGTGCTGCATCTTGTTCACCCACTGCAAATACCGCTTCAGGAATACGCGATTCCATTGCAGGTGTTTTTACAGTGAACTCACCAGAACCGAAAATGTGGTGCATCGGCACTAAACGGAAGCTTTCCGGATGTGCAACGACTGGCGTTGGAGCAACAAAAGTACGTGCAGGACGTTTTTTCAGACGATCGAATAAACGAACACCTGAATCACCACCTTTTAAGTGACCACCCACGTTATCTTGGAATTTGTTCCAAGCTTGTGGAGAGTTCCAGCCCGCAGACCATGCAAATGGTACCAGCGCTGATGGTGTTTGATTCCCCACATAACCTTCCATAGAGAATGTTAATGCAGAATCGATATCGATCGGTTGTTTTGGTTCATGTACCGATAACGGCGCACGCATTGCAGTACGACCTGAATAACGACGTGGTTCACGCGCAATTTTCAAGCCATGCACACGGTAACCCGCATCTGGAGCTACATCTCGAATCGCTTCAAGTGCAGGAACATTTTTCGCAACAGATTCAATCACGTCATCCAGCAATGTCCATGAAATCGCCTTACCTTGTAAGCCAGTTTCAAGGGCATGTAACCAACGCCATGATTCTTTAATTGCATATTCTGGTTTGTAGTAGCTTGGGTCATACACTTGGTAGAAACGTTGTGCACGGCCTTCCTGAGATACTACAGTACCATCACCTTCCGCGAAGCTTGCCGCTGAAAGTACAATCGATGCTTTCGCAACAGTTGCAGTTTCCGCATGATCAAGCACGATCACTTCATTTGCTTTGTCAAATGCTGCATCAACTTGAGCTGTTGGTAAACGACGGTATAAGTCATTTTCAACCACGATGATTGCATCGTAATCTTGAGCGAATGCTTGTTCTAAGCTTAAACCACCGAAGATTGCCAAGCCCATTGAGTTCACTTCAGGAACAGTCAATGTAAGACCCGCATTTGAACCCAGGTTTTGCGCAACTTGTGCAGCCGCTTCCATGATTGCAGGATCTTGCAAGCTTGTACCAGAGATGATCAATGGTTTTTTCGCAGCTTTTAATGTGTCAGCAATGGTTTGCGCAAATGCTTTCGCATCGTCATCCAAACCAGTGATGTTCTCACCTGCGACTGCTGCAGCAACTGCAAAACCTAAACGCGCGATGTCGTTTGGAGAAGCAACCACTTCGCCTGTCGCAACATCAGACAAACGAGTTTGAGTCGCAGCAAGGATGTAAATCGGAGATTTCGCATCTTGACCAATACGTTGTACCGGTTCAGCCAACCACTCTTGAGTACGACGTTCTGCAGCCATTTCTTTGGCTTTATTTTTCGCAGCCTGGCGAACAGACAATGCCATACGTGGTGCAGTTTGAGTTAAGTCTTCACCCAGAATCAACACTGCATCGTAGCTTTCGATTTCACGCATCGTCGGATTATAAACACCCTCGGTTTGCATGATAGAAGCAGCAAGTTCAACCAGGTTTTGCTCTTTTTGAGACAGACCTGTAGAGAAGTTGTCTTGACCGACCAGTTCGCGAAGCGCGAAGTTCGATTCAAGAGATGCACGTGGAGAACCAATACCCAATACTTTTTTGCCCTGGATACTTTCAATCACGGTATCAAGTGCCTGATCTACAGAAACTGTAGTCACGTTTTCACCTGAACGGAATTGTGGTTGACGTGGACGATCTTCACGGTTTACATAACCCGTACCGAAACGACCTTTATCGCAAAGGAAGTATTGGTTAACGTCACCGTTAAAGCGGTTTTCTACGCGGCGAAGTTCACCATAACGCTCACCCGGAGAGATGTTACAACCTGAAGAACAGCCTTGGCATACGCTTGGCGCATACTGCATGTCCCATTTACGGTTATAGCGTTCTGAGTGAGTTTTGTCGGTGAATACACCCGTCGGACAGACTTCAGTCAAGTTACCCGAGAATTCAGATTCTAGAGTCCCTGATTCAGGACGACCGAAGTAAACACGAGAAGCGCTCGCATACACACCAAAGTCTGTACCGCCTGCGTAGTCATTGTAGTAACGAACACAGCGGTAACATGCGATACAACGGTTCATTTCATGAGAAATGAATGAGCCTAGCTCTTGGTTGTAATGGGTACGTTTGGTGAAACGGTAGCGACGACGGTCGTGCTGTGTCATCACAGTCATATCTTGTAAATGACAGTGACCACCTTCTTCACACACTGGACAGTCGTGTGGATGGTTGGTCATCAAGAATTCAACAATAGAAGCACGGAAATCTTTCGCTTCTTTGTCTTCAATCGAGATGTAGGTATTGTCAGATGCAGGCGTCATACATGACATGACTAAACGACCACGCGTATCTTCTGGATTCGCGTACTGAGTCACGGCACATTGACGGCAAGAACCGACAGAACCTAAGGATGGATGCCAACAAAAGTATGGGATGTCAATACCAAGACTCAAACATGCTTGTAGCAAGTTTTCCGAGCCGTTGACTTCATACGATTTGCCATCGACATGAATTGTAGCCATAGTCGAATTCCTTAAGCTTGTTCTACGTTGCTAGTTTGAGCGGCGGCATTGACAACCTTCGCTTCAAATTCGCCACGGAAATGTTTGAGTGCGCCCATAAGCGGTTCCATTGCACCTGGAGCGTGAGCACAGAAAGTCTTACCAATCCAAAGCTTACGAGTAAGTTCTTGTAAGTGGTCGATATCTTCTTTCTTACCTGTACCATTTTCCAATGCTTTAAGCGCTTTAACCGCCCAAGGTAAACCATCACGGCAAGGCGTACAGAAGCCACATGATTCACGCGCAAAGAATTCTTCAAGGTTACGTGTTGCTGAAACCATACATTGGGTTTCATCAACCACCATGAGTAGACAGGTACCTAAACGTGAACCTGCTTTCATGATGCTTTCTGCATCCATTGGCAAGTCGATATGCTCTGCTGCCAAGAAGTCAGTAGAAGCACCACCTGGTAACCATGCTTTTAATTTAAGACCATCACGCATACCACCGGCATGATCTTCAATCACTTCACGCGCAGTCGTACCAAATGGCAGTTCCCAAAGACCCGGGAATTTCACCTTACCTGACGCACCGTAAATTTTTGTACCTGGATCTTTCGATTTACCTTGAGATAAACCGATATACCATTCAGGACCACGTAGCATAATTGCTGGTAAGTTGTTGTAGGTCTCTACGTTGTTGACAATCGTAGGACGACCCCAAGCACCTGCAACTTGCGGGAATGGCGGTTTGGTACGTGGATTGGCACGGCGACCTTCAAGCGAGTTAATCAATGCAGTTTCTTCACCGCAAATATAACGACCCGCACCAGTATGCACGTGTAAATCAAAGCTCCAGCCAGTACCGAGGATGTTGTCACCCAGGTAACCTTTGGCACGAACCTGCTCAAGCGCTTCATTTAAGTACTGCGCAGCTTCGATGTATTCACCACGGATGAAGATATAACCTTGAGTTGCTTCTAATGTATAAGCAGCAATCAGCATCCCTTCAATCAATTGGTGTGGAAGATCTTCCATCAACAAACGGTCTTTGAAGGTACCCGGTTCCATTTCATCGGCATTACAGATCAGGTAACGAGGACCGCCATCATTTGGCGCCATCAATGACCATTTAATCCCTGCCGGGAAACCTGCACCACCACGACCTTTTACAGTTGCAGCTTTAACAACATCAAGCACTTCAGCCGGCTTCATGGCAATGGCTTTTTTAAAGCCTGCATAACCTTCAAGCGCTTCGTAATCATCAGCATTACGAACATTGGCTTGTTTGCTTAAACGCCAAGTGAGTGGATGAGTTTCCGGGTTACCGTCACCGTAAATTGGTTTTGGTTCAGTATTCATAGATACTTCTCCAATAACTGTTTAATTGAAGTCACTTCAACCAATCCGTGAGTGTCTTCATCAATCATTAACGTTGGACCTTTGTCACAGTTACCTAGGCAGCAAATCGGCAGTAAAGTAAAACGACCGTCAGCGGTAGTTTGACCAAACTGAATACCGAGTTCACGCTGGAACGCTTCAGCCAAAGTTTCTGCGCCCATCAGGAAGCAAGCAATCGAGTCACATAACAAAATTACGTGACGACCAACAGGTTGGCGATAGATACGGTTATAGAAAGTAGCAACACCTTCTAAATCTGCAACGCTCATAGAGAGCATTTGTGCAATCGCATTCATTTGCGCATCATCAACCCAACCGTTACGGCGTTGAACGCATTTCAATGCATCCAAACATGCCGCACGCGGGTACGGATAATGTTCAATGTGATGTTCGATATCGTGGATTTCTTCCGAAGTTAAAATCCCTTCAACATTCACACGTGGTTTTTTATCAGTCAAAATCATCATAATGCGTTTACCCCTTAGCGATCCACGTCAGCCATAACGACGTCGATAGTCGCTAAATAAATGATCAAGTCAGATACAAGACTGCCGTTAATCACGGAAGGCATTTGCTGTAAGTGCGTGAAGGTTGGTGTACGGATACGGGTACGGTAACTCATGGTTGACTTGTCTGAAGTCAAGTAGTAGTTCGATGCACCTTTTACCACTTCTGCCATCACAGAAGCTTCACCTGCAGGCATAACAGGACCCCATGACACGCTTAAGAAGTGCGTAATCAAAGTTTCAATATCTTGTAATGTCTTGTCTTTTGGCGGTGGAACAGCCAATGGATGATCCGCTTTATATGGACCAGACGGCATGTTATCTAAACATTGCTGGACGATTTTGAGCGATTCTTCAATTTCACGGAAGTGAACAAGAACACGCGCATAAGCATCGCCTTCATACTCTAAAGGCACGTCGAAGTCGTAGTTTTCATAACCGCTATAAGGACGGTATTTACGAACGTCGAAATCAATACCCGTAGCACGTAGACCAGTACCTGTTACACCCCAAGCCAATGCAGATTTTGCATCGTATTGCGCAACATTACGGGTACGACCAATAAACACAGAGTTTTTCAGCGCAGCTGTGTAGTACTCTTTCAAACGACTTGGCATCCATTCGAGAATTTCACGAATAAGTTTTTGCCAGTTGTTTGGAAGGTCGTGTGCAGTACCACCGATACGGAACCATGCCGGGTGCATACGGTAACCCGTGATCGCTTCGATTGCGTCATAGATTTTTTGACGATCGGCGAACATATAGAATACTGGTGTCATACCGCCGGCATCTTGAATTGCAGTACCGATATATAACAAGTGGTTATTGATACGGAACAATTCAGACATCATGACACGGATACATTGTGCACGGTCAGGAACAGTGATTCCTGCCATTTGTTCCACACCTAATACATAAGGCATGTTTTGAGCACAACCACCCAGGTAGTCAACACGGTCGGTATAAGGAATGAATGAATGCCAGGTTTGACGTTCAGCCATCTTTTCCACACCACGGTGGTGATAACCGATGTCAGGCACACAGTCTTTCACTTCTTCGCCATCTAACTGCAAAATTACACGGAATGCACCGTGCGCAGATGGATGGTTCGGACCCAAGTTCAAGAACATGAAGTCTTCGTCGGCATTACCGCGTTTTAGACCCCAATCTTCAGGAACAAAGCGCAAGTGTTCTTGCTCGAAATCCTGTTTCGCCTGGTTCTGCATATACGGGGTATATTCAGTCGCACGTGCAGAATATTCTTTACGAAGCGGGTGACCTTCCCAATAAGTTGGCAACAAAATACGACGGAGCATTGGATGCCCTTCGAAGTTAATGCCGAACATATCGTATGCTTCACGTTCGTACCAGTTGGCATTTGGCCAAATGTTGGTTGCTGTTGGAAGATTTACATCATTCTCATTCAACGCAACTTTAATACGAATATCACTGTTACGCTCTAGCGATAACAAGTGGTAGAACACGGTGAAGTCAGACGCAGGTAAACCGTCGCGATGGGTACGTAAACGCTCATCTACCGCTGACAAGTCGAACAACATCACGTATGGACGTTCTACTTTCCGCAAGAACATTAAAACGTCTTGTACACGTGCGCGCTCAACCCAGACCGTTGGAAAATCTTCAAAAGTCGCTTGCACGTAGAAGTTCTCACCAAACTTGGTTTTGAGATCTTCTACAATTGCAAATGCTGGGCGTGAATCAACTGGAGTTGATTCTGGCATAGCAATGTCAGTTTCAGCCATTGGCTTGGCTTCCTATTTAATACAAATTCAAGTCAACTTTAACGACAATTACACCCAGACCGGGTGCATCAATATTTCATCGTTAAAATTATTCAATTTCATCCATAGAGCGCAAGTTTTTCACTGCAATACGTTCAGCATTCTTACGGTCACGTTCTGGCTGCATCTTTGGCTTATATACTGGCTGAAGATCATCACCAATGACCGCTGAAAGTGGACGGCGCTCTAATTGAATTTGGTCTTGTAACAACATTAATGCTTGCAACAATGCTTCAGGGCGTGGTGGGCAACCTGGGATGTACACATCGACAGGAATGATTTTATCCACACCTTGTACAACCGAATAAATGTCGTACATACCGCCAGAGTTTGCACAAGCACCCATTGAAATTACCCATTTAGGCTCTAACATTTGCTCGTATAAACGCTGAATTACAGGTGCCATCTTCACGAAGCAAGTACCTGCAACAATCATTAAATCCGCCTGACGCGGTGAAGCACGAATAACTTCGGCACCGAAACGTGACATATCATGCACACCGGTTAAGGTGGTTGCATATTCTACGTAACAGCATGACGTACCAAAGTTAAAAGGCCATACAGAGTTTTTACGGCCCCAGTTTACAGCTGTATGTACCACGTCCTCTAAACGAGTCATGAATACATTCTTATTCACTTCTTCTTCAAGCGGATCGGTAACGATCTGACGCTCCTGAAGTGGATATTGATCAGCATCCGGATTCGCACGGGTTAATGTATATTTCATCCCGAGTTACTCCTTAATAGATGATGTAGCCGGTGTTTTTGCTTTCACACGACCAGAAGATTGAGCTGGAATTTGACCTGTAGGGTCCATGACCAACTCTTCGATGGAGTTAAAGCGAGTAATGTCTGCAAGGTTCATATTTGCTGAACCCATTTTCGATGCCGTAGCTGCTGATTTTCGACGGTCAGTAGGAGCCCAATTCAACGCGCCTACTTTCACTGCATAAATCAACGCAATCAATAAATCGACCACAAAAATGACAACAGTTGTAAAACCGAACCAACCTACCTCACGAACCGATGTAGCCCATGCGTAGAGATAAAGTGCTTCTAAGTCAAATACTACAAAGAAAATCGCCACCAAGTAGAACTTAGCAGACAAGCGGATGCGTGCTCCACCAGCACCTACCACACCTGACTCAAATTGCTCTTGCTTCGCACGGCCCCATGACTTACCCCCAAGGAGTAAAGGAACTGTGAGCATAAAGACGCAAAGAAATGTAACGCCGATCACGAAGGCAATAATTGCCCAATCGTATGGAGTAATGGCACTCATGCGGGGATAACTCCTGGCAGGCCTAATTTATTAACAAAGAATGTATGTATTGGCCTTCAAATACACCAAACACAAAATTAATCCCGCCAATTGTACCTGATTTATGATTTCACTTGCTAGCTTATAAGCCTTAGTCTTTTGGATGATTTTTTAGTCATTTTGCCTTTTTTTCAAAGCTTAAGCCCTATTGTTTATCTAGCAATCGCTTTATTAAATCAAAAAAAGAAAATTGATTATTTTTTTCAAATTCATGAAATCCAGGTTCATATTTTCTAGAAAAATCCAAATTATAGTGTCATCTATTTATACAAGCACATCTTCAATCAGCGTAAAACGATCAAACTTCGGTCCAATGTCTTTCTGGCTCCCACTCTCACATCAAACTATTGTTGTTTTATTTCTCCCATAAAGATCAGCGCTTTTAGCAATACGATGATAAATATGAGAACTCTTTTTAGTCTGTTATTTTTTTAAAGCACTAACATCTATATAAAGCAATAAACACGACCTCGTAGTACATATTTTGTGTGTTTTTTTGCAACTCTAATGCATCTCATGATGATCTCCCCCCCTATTTATGCTATTCCTATCTGTATTCGTAGAACAAAGAATAAGGAGCAAACACATGGGCTTAGCATACAAACACGAATCTGAGTATTTTTTCTTTGCACAGCTCTTAGTGCGTCATGTGGAAGGGTATATTGAAAAACATCCAGATGCCCAGGATGCAATTTTCGACCTTCGTGATATTTATGAACTTTTCCGCCAAGACTTTGCTTCTGCAACCACAAATCTGGATGCTATTTTAAATATTGCAGATCAATATAAAGTTGAAACACTGAACGGCGATCAAAAGCTGATTAGTCATTACGCCGTCGATCCTAAAAACAATTCTTTGCTGCTGGATTTCAATGCTGAGGCTCTAGAAAGCCTGAGACAAGGCAAACCCATTATTGAACCCGATGCTACTCTTCACGAATAAACCATAAATAAAGCACCGAATCCGGTGCTTTTTTATTACATTGTTTAAAACTCTATGCTGTCTTTAGTCATACCTGTTTTCTTGCCAGATTTATTAAATCTTTTTACAGGCCATGTCATGGTAAAACGCGCTCCACCCAAAATCGGGCTTGTATCGACATCAATATTACCGCCAAACCAGTACGCAATACGACTGACAATAGACAAGCCCAAACCATAACCACCAGAAGCACGGGTACGACTGTCATCTAAACGTGCAAAAGCTTCAAAGATGCGCTTGCGCTCTTCTTCGGGAACCCCTGCACCATCATCTTCAACTTGTACATAAGCCAGACCTTCATCATTGATCCCTCCGCTTACAATCACTTTATGATCACAATATCGAACCGCATTACCCACCAAATTCTGCACTACACGGTGTAAATAACGACGTTCAGCATCCACCACAATATTAAGAGGTGGTGCTTGAAGCTCGATTTCTTTTTGTGTTTTTAGTGCCTCAGTTTCAACGACAACTTGATCTAATACGTCAAATAAGACAATTTTTTCAAAATCTAACGAAGGCGTACCCTGCTCGAGTTTTGCATAGGTCATGATTTCATCAATCAAGGTATTCAGCGCCTCAATATCCTTATCAATCTGTTCAACCTGTTGCAAGCGATATTCATAATCATCTTCTTCTGCCAGCATTTCCATACCAAAACGGATACGTGCCACAGGTGTGCGCAGTTCATGCGAAACTGCACGCATCAATTCACGTTGCGCTTCAATCAGGCGCTGAATATGATCTGACATACTGTTGTAATTGGTCGCCAGACTTGCCATTTCATCGGTACCATCGACCGGTAAACGCAAGGTCATGTCCCCTGACTTCATGCGATGCAAGGCATAATTCACTTCACGCAAACGACGCTGCATCGGTACAAGCAAGCCATATACACCTAGACTCAGCACAAACAAGCTGAGCAAGGTAATCCCGGCTGCAAGCTGGAAAGGCATCCAGTTGAATAGCGGCACAGGACCAAGCACCAACACCTCAGAAGGTGAACTTGGCATAGGTGAAACAATAGAAATTGTAGTCCCACGAACCGACGCACTGTCACGGTATAAAATAATACTGTGATCTAATCGAAGTCGACCAATCTGTTCCGAATCAAGTGGAAGGTTTTGAATTTTTTCAATTTGAATGGGATAAGCAAAATTCGATTGAATTTTTGCAAGATATTCTTTTTCTTGTCCCGGGTAATACACCAGATAATCCAGAATAAAAATTGGCAACGCTTTCATTTGACGTTCGCCAATTTTATCTACTTTTATATAAAGCAAATGTTTTGGATCATCTTTCAGGCCAATAATCACGTAAGCAATCGAGTTTTGTGCATCATAACGAACCGCAGCTTTACGCTCATTAATTCGTCTTTGCTCGGTACGCGATAAATCAACTTTATTTGCATCTACATAATAAATGGGCAGTTCCAGCAAATCAGAAGCATCAGAAATCCAGTCTTTTTTCTGTTGCTCATTCGGCTGCCGTGCGATGCCCTCGCTAATAATATAAGACACACCATCGGTTAAAGATTCACGATATTCTTGCGCACGCTGGTAATTAATAATCTGTACCAACAGGTAGCCAAATACTGCGACCAAGGCGACTAAAATTACTAACCCCGCATAAATACGCAAGAATATACTGTGTTTAAACAAGAGGATGTCCTATAAAAATTAGGTACAACGATTAAAGACCGTTGGTTTCTTTAACGAACAAATAACCTTTACTACGTACTGTTTTAATACGTTTTGGATTTTCAGGATCATCACCAATTTTTGGACGAATACGTGAAATACGCACGTCGATTGAACGGTCTTGACCATCGTATTCAATACCGCGCAGACGCTCAAAAATATCTTCACGAGATAGAATGCGACCCGCGTTTGAAGCCAATAACCATAACAAGTCATATTCAGCACTGGTAAAGTCAACCAACTCACCATTCAAAGTCACCGAACGACCACCGTTATCGATTACAAGATCATCAAATTCGATGCGTTGTGCAACTTCATCTTCAGGTGCCTTGTCTGTACGGCGCAGTAATGCACGAATACGGGCTAAAAGAACACGTGGCTGAACAGGTTTTGCCACATAGTCATCCGCACCCATTTCCAGACCCAAAACCTGGTCCATATCTTCAGTACGTGCAGTTAACATCAAAATCGGTTGATGATAATGTGGACGAACTTCACGACAAATGGTTAAACCATCTGCACCTGGCAACATCACATCCAGTACCACCAGATCTGGTTGTTCAGCAATGATACGACGGATTGCGCGATTACCGTCAGGTTCTACCCCAACTTCTAATCCATTACGAATCAGGTATTCTTGAGTCAAACGTGCAAGACGTTCATCGTCTTCAACAATTAAAATTTTAGGTAACTTTTCTTCTTGGCTCATAAAATGCCCCTTTATATGGATTAAGGTATCCTTAAAAATCCAACGGATATGCTTTAATATATTCAGCAATATACACACGTTTACATTGTAAACAAGATGGCATTCACCAAACTGATACATCAAAGTGGTTTTTTGTTATATTTTTATTAAGTGTTGAATTAATTGATATTTTCAAATTTAATGCCCATTTCAGCCATTTTATCGATACATCTTGTTACAAAATGTTGATTTTATATACATTTTGCCATTTTGTTCAGAATATGAGTAATTAATCGCACTCTTTTAACTTATCCACAATGTTATCTATAAGCACTTAATCCGAGCTTTGTTATGCTAGACCCCTGTCTAATCAGGCTTATACAAGAAACATAAAAATAGAGATTTTTTTGCAATGAGATATTGCGGAGAAATAGAAAAATTTTTACTAAAATGTCAATATTGATCTAAGCTCATTTTTCCCGTATCTTGTGTACAATTCGATTTTAAACCACTAGTTCTTGTGTTTATTCCTCAAACACTGAGATGAAATTTCGTCCAGTTCAAATGGTCCACACACATAACAATAGATGACAATGGAGCTATGCCCACATGAGCGTAATCACTTCAATTCCTGGTCAACTTCAGGTGATTAAACGCACCGGTGATGTTGCTACTTTTGATGCGGAGAAAATCTCTGTCGCGATAGGTAAAGCTTTTCTGGCTGTAGAAGGTCAACAAAGCGCTGATTCAAGCCGTATTCATGACCGTATAGAACAACTCACTGAAATGGTGATGAATACTTTTAACCGTCGTTTACCGTCAGGTGGCACGATTCACATTGAAGAAATTCAAGACCAAGTTGAACTTGCGCTTATGCGTACCGGTGAACAGAAAGTTGCACGCGCGTATGTCATCTACCGCGATCAACGTGCTGATGCCCGTAAGCAGACTGGCGCACACCACCACCCGACTTTACAAGTCACTGCTGCAAATGGTCAGCTTCAACCGCTTGACTTGGGCGCGCTAAAAGCACATGTAGAAAAAGCGGCTGAAGGTCTGGAAGGTATTGATGTTCAAGCGATCGTCGATGAAACCATCAAAAACCTGTATAACGGCGTAAAAGAGTCTGACATCGCAACAACGATGATGATGGCGACCCGTACCCGTATTGAACAAGAACCGAATTATACTTATGTAACTGCACGTTTACTTCGTGACAACTTGGTTGCTACAGGTTTAGAGTTCCTGGGTCTATCTACAGACACCAACGAAGGTGATGCTTTAGAAACTTTCTTAAAGAAAGGGATCGAGCTTGATCTTCTATCTCCAGAACTTCTTAACTTTGACCTTGCGAAATTGGCAGCTGCGATTCAACCAGAACGCTCAAACCAGTTCACATACTTAGGTCTGCAAACATTATTTGACCGTTACTTCATCCATTCAAATGGCATCCGTTTTGAATTACCGCAATTGTTCTTCATGCGCGTTTCAATGGGTCTGTCATTAAATGAAGAAAACCGTGAAGATCGTGCCATCGAGTTCTATAACTTGTTGTCTAGCTTCGACTACATGGCTTCAACACCTACCCTATTTAACTCTGGTACTTTACGTCCACAATTGTCTAGCTGTTACTTAACCACCATTGGTGATGACCTGTACAACATTTATGGCGCAATGCGTGATAACGCAATGTTGTCTAAATGGGCAGGCGGTTTAGGCAATGACTGGACGCCAGTTCGTGCCTTGAACTCGTACATCAAAGGGACAAACGGTAAATCACAAGGTGTTGTTCCGTTCCTTAAAGTGGCGAATGATACTGCTGTTGCGGTAAACCAAGGCGGTAAACGTAAAGGTGCAGTGTGTGCATACCTTGAAACTTGGCACTTGGACATCGAAGAATTCCTGGAGCTTCGTAAAAATACCGGTGATGACCGTCGCCGTACACATGACATGAACACTGCAAACTGGGTTCCAGACTTGTTCATGCAACGTGTATTTGAAGATGGCGATTGGACTTTATTCACGCCTTCTGAAACGCCAGATTTACATGATTTAATGGGTGCAGAATTCGCTGAGCGTTATGCTTACTACGAAGGCATCGCCAAAGAAACAAACATGTTGCACAAAGTTATTCGTGCAAAAGATTTGTGGCGCAAAATGCTGTCTATGCTGTTTGAAACTGGTCATCCTTGGATCACATTCAAAGACGTATGTAACTTGCGTTCACCACAACAACACGTGGGCGTAGTGCATTCATCTAACTTGTGTACAGAAATTACTTTGAACACCAGTGAAGATGAAATCGCGGTATGTAACCTGGGTTCAATCAACCTTGTACAACACGTTCAAGGCGGTGTGTTAGATCGCGAAAAATTGGCGCGTACAGTAAAAACTGCTGTTCGTATGCTTGATAACGTGATCGACATCAACTACTACGCTGTACCACAAGCACGTACTTCAAACATGAAGCATCGTCCAGTGGGTATGGGCATCATGGGCTTCCAGGATGCTTTATATGAAATGAACTTGGCGTATGGTTCTGATGCTGCGGTTGATTTTGCCGATGAATCGATGGAAGTGATCAGCTACTACGCGATTTCAACTTCAAGCGACTTGGCTGTTGAACGTGGTACGTATGAGACATTTAAAGGTTCATTGTGGGATCAAGGCATCTTGCCAATCGACTCTTTAGATATCGTTGCTAAATCACGTCCAGAACGCATGTTCGAAGTTGACCGTACCACTCGTCTGGATTGGGATACTTTACGTAGCAAAGTTCAAAAAGACGGTATGCGTAACTCGAACGTGATGGCGATTGCTCCGACTGCAACCATCTCGAACATTTGTGGTGTTTCTCAGTCAATCGAACCGACTTTCCAAAATCTGTATGTGAAATCTAACCTTTCTGGTGAATTCACAGTGATCAACCCGTACCTGGTACGTGCGTTAAAAGATCGCGGTCTTTGGGATTCAGTGATGGTGAACGACCTTAAACACTTTGAAGGTTCTGTTCAGAAGATTTCGCGTATTCCTGAAGAGCTTAAAGCAATCTTCGCGACTGCGTTTGAAGTTGAGCCACGCTGGATTGTGGATGCTGCATCACGTCGTCAAAAATGGATTGATCAAGCACAGTCTCTTAACCTTTACATCTCTGGTGCAAACGGTAAGAAACTAGACATGACTTACAAAATGGCTTGGTTACGTGGTCTTAAAACCACTTATTATCTTCGTGCATTGGGTGCGACTTCTACAGAGAAATCGACCATTAACACGGGTGCATTGAACGCAGTAAAATCAAACATGGGCCCTGCTGTTATCACTAGCGCACCTGTGGTTGAAGAAGCGAAAAAACCTGAAGCAGTAGCTGAAGATGATTTTGCTCAAGCGGCTCCAGTGCCATTGGCATGTTCAATTGACAATCCTGATTGTGAAGCTTGCCAGTAGGGCTGAGTTTTAAATCCTCCCCGACCCTCCTTTGATAAAGGAGGGAGATTCCTCGAAGCAAAAATGGGATGCAAGTCCCCCTTTGCAAAAGGGGGATTTAGGGGGATTCCAGAAATCAAAAAAAATAAAGGAAATTTCCATGCTCCATATGACTCATAACTACATGTTAGGACTCGCGGTTCTGGTTATTTCCTTTATTGTTTGTTTTTACGTGCCTCTTACCTATGCATTTGTTAAGGTTCGAGCACAACAGCGTAAGCAAAATAAGTAGTGTGGGTATCTGCTCTATCGAACAAGTTTAGTGCTTTCATCGGCAAAACTTAATTTTGCTTACACGTAATAAGCGTATAGTAGACATCTTCGTTTGTGAGATGTCAGATAACAGATATAAGCATCGAAGAGAGAATTGATATGTCTATCCTAAGTTGGGACGATTTCGAAGATGATTCGCAAAAACCGGCTGCACCTGAACTCAAGTCTGCGCCCGTCGAGCCGCAAAAAGCGACTCATACACAAGTGGTATCTGATGCACAACCATCAGCGTCGGATTTGGGTGCTGCACAACCCGCTAGAACCAGTCAAGGTCGAACAAAACATTCAGCCGATTCGTTGGCAAGAGCATCTGCTGCCTTAGAAACACTTGATGTTGCGCCAGGCTTGGAAGAGCTTGAAATGGGCGCGCAGCGCGTACAAGTTGACGATAAAGCAATGATCAACTGTCGTGCTGACTTGAACCAGCTTGTTCCGTTCAAATACGAATGGGCATGGCAGAAGTATCTTGACGGTTGTGCCAACCACTGGATGCCGCAAGAAGTTAACATGAACCATGACATCGCGCTTTGGAAGTCTGAAAATGGCTTAACCGAAGATGAGCGTACGATTGTTATGCGCTCGCTCGGTTTCTTCTCGACTGCCGATTCATTGGTTGCAAACAATTTGGTATTGGCGATTTACCGTCACATTACCAACCCTGAATGCCGTCAGTACATCTTGCGTCAAGCATTTGAAGAAGCGATTCACACGCACGCTTACCAATACTGTATCGAATCTTTAGGTATGGATGAAGGCGAAGTCTTCAACATGTACCGCGAAGTACCGTCAGTAGCTCGTAAAGCGGCTTGGGGCTTGAAATATACTCAATCTTTAAGTGATCCTACTTTCAAAACAGGCACACCTGAAAACGACCAGATCTTGCTTCGCAACTTGATCGCGTTCTACTGTGTACTTGAAGGGATCTTCTTCTACTGTGGTTTCAGCCAAATCCTGTCTATGGGTCGTCGTAACAAGATGAACGGTGTTGCTGAGCAATTCCAATACATCCTGCGTGATGAATCTATGCACTTGAACTTTGGTATCGACATGATTAACCAAATCAAGAATGAAAACCCTGCTCTGTGGACAGCTGAATTCCAAGAAGAAATCATTCAAATGATTCTTGAAGGTACAATGCTTGAAATTGAATACGCACGTGACACCATGCCACGCGGTGTATTGGGCATGAATGCTGCAATGATGGAAGAATACTTGAAGTTCATTGCAAACCGTCGTTTAGCGCAACTTGGCTTGCCTGAACAATTCGCTGGTGTGAACAACCCATTCCAGTGGATGTCAGAAATGATGGACTTGCGTAAAGAGAAAAACTTCTTTGAAACTCGCGTAACAGACTACCAAACTGGTGGCGCGTTAAGCTGGTAAGTTAATTATTACTCGTTAAGCATTTGAATTAGGGGGAGATTTTCTCCCCCTTTTTTATCCTCTGTAAGAAATTATTATTAATACTTTTAAAATCATATAGTTGAGAAAAATAATGCCAGATTTTAATGCATATACAGTTTTTGTTGATGAAAGTGGTACAGATAATTTAAAGAATTTTAAAGATGAAGATCGGTATTTTGTCCTCGCCTTTTGCATCTTTGATAAAAACTATTACAGCACTAAAGCCGTACCTACTTTTCAAAAACTGAAGTTTGAAACTTTTGGTCATGACCAAACCATTATCCATGGATATGACATGATGAATTGCATTGGTGATTTTGAGTGTCTACAAGATAAAAAAATTCGTACGATTTTCTTAGATCGACTAACAGAAATTATTGAATCAACGAATTTTATTCTGATTTCGACTGTAATAGATAAGAAGAGGCTTAAGGAACAGTACATTGAACCTCAAAACCCCTATGAATTAGCATTAAAATATTCTTTAGAAAGACTCTACAACTTTATGAGGGAAAGAAAACAATTAAACAAATTGACTCATATACTTATCGAAAGCAGAGGAAAACAATCCAATTTAAAATTAGAAGAAGCATTTAATAAAATACGAAGTGGTAAAAACTGGAAACAAGAAAACTTCCCTTTCGAAATAGAGTTTATAGATAAAAAATCAAATTCTACGGGTTTACAATTCGCTGATTTAGTAGCCGACCCTATTCGATCGCAACATTTAAGACCCCATAAACCTCATCCCAATTTTAAAACCTTAGAACCCAAGTTTTATTGCAAAGGCGGAAGAAATTGTACAGGTACTAATTTTCATGGATATGGCTTAAAGGTTTTTCCTAGTTAATAGAAATCCCGCTCATTAGCGGGATTTTTTTGTTAAAAAAACTTTATTAATACAACAACATAAAAACAAATAATATGTTTATTTTTTAAACTGTTTTACTATTATAAAATTGAACAACAATACTAAATGACGACTTAATATCCATAAAAATAGAGGCTAAAATGAAAGGGCAAATTCTAGATTTTTCAATCCAAACCAATACAGGCATCATCAGTGGTGATGACCAAAATCGCTATCACTTTACCGGTGCAGAATGGCGAGGTCAGCGCCCTCCTTCACGTGGAGAACATGTCGATTTTAATATTGACACTGCCGGCAATGCTACCGAGATCTACATTGTAGTAGACCAGAATCCGATCATTCAAAACCTGTCCCAACAACTCGACAAAATTTCAAATCTGAATCAATCTGAAGACCAATTCAACATGATTGACTGGTTTGTAAAATGTTTAAAAAATTATGTCACCTTTGAGGGACGTGCGCGACGTAAGGAATTTTGGTTCTTTGTACTGGTTTCTTTCATTTTAGGCATTATTGTACAAATGATTGATGCGATATTAGGTACGCATCAAACTTTAAATGGTTTATTAAATCTGGCCTTACTCCTCCCTAGCTTGGCTGTAGGTTCTCGTCGTCTACATGACACAAATCGATCGGGTTGGTGGCAACTTCTTATCCTGACTGTTATTGGAATTATCCCTCTCATTATCTGGTGGGCTTCAGATACCAAACGGGAAAATAATCAATGGGGACAACCTGCTAAATAAAACAGACAAAAAAAGGGCGATATCGCCCTTTTATTCAATCAAAATTTAGCCATATTTTCGGGCAAAATCTTCATCTGAGGTACACAAGTAAATAATAAACTCGATGAAAGCCACCAAGGCTGGAATAAAGGTCCAGCAGAAAATCAGATAAACAATACCCCAGCCGATTTGTCCCAAATAAAATTTATGAACACCGAAGCTGCCGAGGAAAAAAGCCAAGATTGCTGCAATAATCCTGTTTTTATCGCCCACTTGAATTGGAAATACTAAAGGTGAACTCAGGATATAAATGTCATTGGCCTGACCTGTTCCATCCACGGTGAAATCAACTTTTTGACCCCGTGCAGGTGGAACTTGCCCACGCCAGTGCGCGCCAGAAAATTGATAACGGTTTTGATCATCACCACTGATCACTCCCGAATTGGTCTGAATGGAAAAATCCAATATCTGCCCTTTCATAAATACCCTTAGTTTTCTTTATATTTGTTTTAAATTATAGGTTTAATTGGCTGAATTTAAAACAAATATCAACAACCCAATGTATTCGAACAGGACTTAAAATACTTGTACTTATAATCTTCTCTAAATATTTTATAAAATAGTCCAACTAAACAACTTCATTACAAAAGCACTTCAAACAAAAACTCGGACTTTTCAATCCGAGTCTTTAATGAATAATTTAATCTGACGAGCTATATATTTATCGCAACTCGATTTGATTGATTTTTTCTAAACCTTGTACAGCAGCAGAAAAATCCAGTTGACGCGCAGATTCCTTCTCAATTAAAGCAAATTGCTCCTGAATCAAATACATACTTGGCAGCTTCAAAGATTCCTCCTCAATCAAATCTACCGCAATTCCGATATCTTTCTGTAATAAATCCAAAGCAAAGGTTTTATCAAAACTTCGGTTTAATACACGTTGCCCCATAATATTTTCGGAGATACTGCTTTTTCCACTGGAGTGATTAATACAATTCAAGGCAGCCGTTAAATCGACACCTTTCGATTTCAAAACGGTTAGACCCTCTGCCAAAGCCCATAAATGGGTGGCCATCAAGGTATTATTAATGGCTTTTACCGCAAAACCTGAACCACTTTCCCCGACATATTCAATTAAACCTGAAAATGCAGCAATGATCGGTTTAGCTTTTTCAAAGGCATCAACATCACCACCGATCATGACGCTTAAAGTGCCCTTTTCCGCACCGATCGTTTGACCTGAAACCGGTGCATCCAGATATTCCACACCCAATTTCTTCAGGTTTTGACTTAAAATTTGAGCCGATTGTGGAACACCACTGGTGCAATCAATCCAGATACTGCCTGGCTTGGGTGGATGCGTTGCAATCAATTGTTCTACATCTGCACTGGTCGGTAGGCAAGAGAAAATAAAATCAGCCTGTACCGCTTTTTCTATATCTACAGATTGGGTTTGAAAGGTAATCGAATGATGATCTGCTTTAGACTGGGTTCTGTTCCATACCCAAACTTCATGTCCAAGTTTAGGAAGATGGGAGGCCATATGCCATCCCATTGCCCCGAGTCCAATAAATGCAATTGTATGACTCAAAATAAACTCCTATTGATTGACTGCGGGTGTAACTGAACTTTCTGTATTTTCACCGACTGAATTGCTTGCGTCTTCCCCGCGATTTAAAAACAGGTTAAGGGCAATCGCAGCTAAAGTTGCAGTTCCAATACCGCCTAAATCGAAGATACCAATTTTCAAGCTGAAGTTACCTGCACCCATAATCAGGCTGACCGCAGCAATAATTAAAGTGCTGTTTTTGGTGAAATCTATTTTGTTATCAATCCAGATTTTTGCACCGGCCACAGTAATCAAACCAAACACCATGATGGATGCACCGCCCAATAATGCCACTGGAATGGTACTGATCACGGCACCAAATTTAGGTGAAAGACCAAGTAAAATCGCGAACACACCGGCAATGACAAACACCGTCGTTGAATAGACTTTAGTTACCGCCATCACGCCAATATTTTCTGCGTAAGTGGTCATACCTGTACCACCCACCGATGCTGACATTGATGTACATACACCATCTGCAAAGAATGCACGGCCCATATACGGGTCCAAGTTCTTGCCGGTCATGCCTGATACCGCTTTAAAGTGACCCAGGTTTTCAGCCACTAAAATCAGTGCAACGGGTGCAATCAATAAAATGGCATTGGCGTTAAAAACAGGACTATGGAAAGTTGGAAGACCAATCCAGGCAGCTTCAGAAATGACGCTAAAATTAATCGGCGTACCGAAACCCATGACATTGGTCATCAGGAAATAAATGAAATAGGCCGTGACAATACCGAGTAAAAGCAATAAACGACGCACCATCCCGCGGGTAAACACCGCGACCATGCTAATACATATAATGGTGACGACCGCCATCCAGGTATCGAATGAACTTGCAGATACACTTTTAATGGTCACTGGCGCCAGATTTAAACCAATGATCATTACAATTGCACCAGTCACAATCGGCGGCATCAGTTTTTCAATCCAATTGGTACCGGTTTTCATGACAATCAAACCGATGCCTGCATAAATCAAACCACAGACGATGGTTCCACCCAGCGCTAAAGCAATATTGGGATTAGACCCTGCACCGGCATAACCGGTTGCCGCGGCGATTGCACCAATAAAAGCAAAACTAGAACCCAAATAACTCGGCATGCGCCCGCCGGTAATCAAGAAAAATAAAATGGTCCCGATCCCGGTAATTAAAATGGTCAAGTTCGGATCAAAACCCATCAACAAGGGTGCAAGCACCGTTGCGCCAAACATTGCAAAAGCATGTTGTAGCCCTAAAACAATGCTTTTCCCCGCAGGTAAATATTCATCCATTTGGACGGGTGTTGTATCTAAATTGCCTTGGTAAGGCTTAAATTCCGGAAACCACGATTCTTTTTTTTGCATGGGTTTCCCCTCCCCTAAATTAGGAATATTGGATTAGTTCATGGGTTGTGGCTCGCAATACGCACGATTGAAATACATCAATGCATTCATACCTTTATTTTGTTTCATGGCTTTGACCTGACAAATCAGTACATCGTGACTGCCGACCGACATGCTTTGCACCACCTCACAATCAAACGAAACCAGTGCATCAGCTAAAACTGGTGCTTGGGTGATCAGTGTTGACCATTTACCACGCAAGAATCGTTCCGACATGGGTGTTTTTCCACCAAAAACATTCGATAATTCAGTTTGATGCGTTGCCAGCGTATTTACGCAAAGTACTTTATTGGTTTTAAAAGTTTCAAATACTGAGGCTGAACGGTTTAAACAGACCAACAAAGTCGGTGGTGAATCGGTGACACTACACACTGCAGAAGCGGTAAAACCTGCCTGACCCGCTGCACCATCTGTAGTAATCACATTGACGGCTGCACCCAAATTGGACATGCCCTGTCTAAAAGTCGCCTGATCAATTTCGGTATGCGCTTCATGAGCAGTCATTTGAAAACTTTGCGCATGTTGTACTAAATCTTTTGCAGATTGAACTGCCATGATTTTGCTGTTCATCACCACCTCCATCACTGAAATTCGATTATTCATCGTTGAATTCAAATTTCAGTTTTGTCCTTTATTGATATCATTTACATCTGTTTTTTGAGAAGTTTTTAAATTAAACATGGGCAATAGATGCGATTTCAACTAAAGCATCCGGTTTCACCAAGCTTGTTTGTACGCAATAGCGTGCCGGTTTATCACCCGGAAAATACTCTGCATAGACAGTATTAATCGCAGCATAATCTGCCCAGTCTTTGACAAAAACATGATTAAAGGTTACGTCATCCATCGTCCCACCCGCTGTTTCAATGACTTTTTTGATGGTTTCCAAAATATGACGGGTTTGTGCAGCAGCATCACCGACATGCACTAGATTGTTATTTTCATCAAAAGCCAATGTACCCGACACATAAACAATATTGTCCGCTTTGGTTGCAGGTACGTACGGTGCCAATGGTTTTCCTGTTCCTGCGGGTAAAATAATTTCTTTCGGCATGATGTTCCCCTATAAAGTTTTAAGCTAATTTTTCTAAAAGATTGGAGTTGGTTTGAAAGGTTTCGACAAAGTTTGCTGTGTCCGACACCCATCCAAAGAAGGTTTTAATGTTATATAAACTGGCTTCATGCGCTTCCCCCGGCCCAGCCTGATAACAGGCATCTCCTAGGGCTACGCCAAAATACTCCAAGAAAAAACCATCTCTTAAGGTTGATTCCACACAAACATTGGTGGCAATCCCGACAAAAACCAGATTCCGAATGCCTTTACTGCGGAGCATGCTGTCCAAAGCGGTATTAAAGAAACCGCTATAACGGGGTTTTTCAATCACGATGTCTTGAGCTAAAGGCTTGAGTTCATCAATCAGCTCAAAGTCCCAGCCGCCTTTCGCGAGTAACTTTCCTTGTAATTCAGGATGCTTACGCATGGTTTTTAAGGCATTGGATTTATGAAAATTAGGGGAATTGATACCACCCGCTTCTACATACTGATCATCCCAGCCATTTTTGAAATAAATCACGTGAATACCGGATGCATGCGCGGCATCGACTGCTTTTTTAATGTTCTCCACTACAGGTTTGGTTTTTGAAACATCAAAACCCGCCAAGTCTAAATAGCCGCCTTTTGAGGTATAAGCATTTTGCATATCAATCACGATTAATGCGGTTTGCTCAGCTGCAAGTTGAATGGCCTCAGGTTCTGCCTTTAACACTTTTCCGGTGCCAGCGGCTTGAGTAAATCCTGCACAAACCACATTCTCTAAAGATTCATTGGTATTCATGCTGACTTCTCCAAAACTGAAACTTGAGTTGCTTCACCTTCAACCACAATATGCTCACGGCATTTCATGAGTGGTTGAATTTTTTGACCAAAATCTTCTACGCCTTGAATAAAATCATCAAAAGTTAAAAGAATGCCTTCAGTTCCTTCAATTTCACCAATTTCATCCAGCATGCTTGCGACATTTTCAAAAGAACCGACAATGGTGCCCATATTGATATTGACGGGTGACACACTGGATGCCATTTGACGAATATTGGTATCTGCACCGGATTTGGTATCTTTACCGCCTTGGTTCATCAGCCAGTTAATCGCCTCGACATCTGCCCCATCGTTATAGCTTTGCCATTTTGCAAAAGCTTCTTCATCGGTCTCTGCTGCAATCACCATAAAGAGCACATAGGTTTGCACATCGCGGCCGGTTTTATCGGTATGTACCTTTAAGCGATCATTGATGTCTGCATAAGCTTTCGGAGTATTTAGACCTTTACCAAAGACAAAGTTGTAATCTGCATATTTAGCCGAGAACTCCAGCCCCGTATCGGATTGCCCTGCACAAATGATTTTCATATCGGCTTGTGGAACTGGACTCACGCGGCAATCATCCATTTGGAAATGTTCGCCTTTAAAGTCCGATTTTCCAGTCGCCCAAAGCTCACGTAAAATTTCGACATATTCAGATAAATAGTCATAACGTTTCGCAAAGTATTCATCACCCGGCCACATGCCCATTTGTTTATATTCAGGCGCTTGCCAGCCAGTCACCACATTTAAACCAAAACGCCCATTTGAAATGGAGTCAATGGTAGATGCCATACGTGCCACAATTGCAGGCGGCATCACCAAAGTCGCCGCTGTGGCATAAATTTTAATTTTGCTGGTCACTGCAGCAAGGCCAGCCATTAAAGTAAATGTTTCGAGGTTATGATCCCAAAATTCGGTTTTCCCGCCAAAGCCACGCAGCTTGATCATGGAGAGAGCAAAGTCGAAGCCATAATGTTCTGCACGTTGCACAATTTGCTTGTTCATTTCAAAACTAGGTTTATATTGGGGTGCATTTTCAGACAGTAACCAGCCATTGTTTCCGATTGGACAAAAGACGCCTATTTTCATTATTAACACCTCATTTTTACCATTTGGTTATAAACTTGCTTCAAGCAATTAACTTGATTTTTATAATTAATATTTAGCAAATGCTGTGCCAATTTTATTTAATATATAATTATCAATAATTTATAAATATATTATTTTAACAAACAGTAAAATATAAAAGAAAAATCATGCACTGTTATGGCGATAATGGCTCCAAAAAAATGCACAATTGTTAAAATCAGCAACTCAATTTTGATCAATACCAGATTTATTTTTATGAAAAAATGAATTAAAAAAAACCGCGATATTAAAATCACGGTTTGTTGAAATAGGATAAAAAAACCTTGTGCATATTTCTAAAAAATAAAAGTTTTAGCTGTAGATTTACTCACTCAACACTATTAAGAGGCCACTTTTAAAAAATGATTTTGGAAAAATTGAAGCATGGTTTTATTCAATAATTCAGGCTCTGTGACCGTGGATGCATGTGCTCCTGAAGCAAGAATACTAAGTTGTCCATGACCAAGCGCGTTCTTTAAATCACTCGACTTGTGGACGGGCACTAAAAAATCATCTTGATTGGCTATGAAGTGTAATTGGCAATGCTGCAATGCCTGTATGTGCTGTTCATTGATGCTAAATTTCTGTGCAGCCTCAATGCGCTTCAATACATTTTGGGTCGGTGGAAAATCTTCGAGTTGAATATTTTCTAAGGTCTTTAAATGTGCATGATTTTTTGAAATCCAGACTGGCGGATAAAGAAATAATCCCTGCGCTCGCACATAGGCTTCAGCACCTGCTGACTTTAATAAATGAAGACGAGCTTCAAAACATTTTTGGGTATGCGGGTCGAGTTCATTCCATGAATTGATGCAAGTTAAACTTAATAAGTTGTTTTTAGATGTCCTTATTAATACAGCCAGTTCTGCCCCGATAAATCCGCCAATAGCATGTCCAATAAAATGAAAATCCTGAATTCTTTCTAATTTTATAATTTCTATTAACTGTTTTGCCAGATCGGTAATTGCATACTCCTCTGGTAAAAGAGCGGAATCTGCATGACAACCTTCTTGATCATAACTCAGCACATGAAAATACTGGGTTAATGTCTCAATTTGAGGTTTCCAAAAACTTGCATGACCGCCCAAACCTGAAGATAAAATTAAATACTCAGCTGCTGAATTTCCTGTACATCGATGAATTTGATAGCTCATTTTTACCATTCATTAAAATAAATTTAATAAGAAACAGCAAAAATTGTGCCTGAAAAAAATTACATAAATTTAGATTAGATAATCAATATCAAGTCCTGATTACAGTGAAATCTAGAAAAAAAATATATAAAACAAGAAAGAGTAAAAATTTGAATCTAAAAAACTGCATAACAAGATTTACTTTCATACTCATATCTACAACAAAAATAGCTAAACCCAAGTCAACCCAAAAACTTAAAATAGATGAATACAAGAAAGACAAATATAAGAAAATAATGTGCTAAAACAAGCGTTAAAAAAACCAAAATGCAACTTAATTGGAGTCAAATTTTATAACAATCCTAAGCACTCTCTGCCACGTAATGGGACAGTAAGTGTGCTAGAAATAGCAATCACACCCTGTCTATACTTTTCTTGAAAGGTGAGGATTCATGGACATAGCAACTGAATATCCCCTATTTCAATGTCACTATCTGCCGCGTTATTTCATTGGCCTGATCTTCATCCCTGCCCTATTTATTGTTTTAGCGCAGCACTCACTCAATAACTTCAATATGGTTCAAGATTTTGGTAGTCTGATTCAGTATTTATTAGATCAATCCCTGTCGGGATGGTTAATGGTATCGCTCATCATTATGCTGGCTTATATTGCCATGAACATGAAACTTGTGGTCACTAGCCAGACAATCTCCATACAAAGTATTGGAATAAAGCTCAATAGCATGGTGCAGCGTAATACGCTGTTCAAAACCCAACTTTATTCCTCACATGCCTCAAAGTATCGTCTGCTTAAACCACTTACAATAAAAGGATTAAGCCAACAACAGTGGAAAACGTGCAGTATCGGCTTTATTTTAAAACCTGAATTTCGCAAGCAATATAAAATGGCACATATTGATCTGAATATGTTGAATAAAGACAACCGACGACAACTGATCCAGATTTTAGTGCAGCACTATCATTTAAACCCTAAAGTTTTTTTAGGTAGAGAACAACTTGCCAGACGGAAACTACAGCACAAATTTTAATAAAAAAGCGCTCATAGCGCCTTTTTACCTATCCAACATTAAGCTGGAATACGAAGTACTTGTCCTGGATAAATATCATCAGCATCTTTTAACAAAGGACGGTTAGCTTCAAAAATTTTGTTATATTGATTTGTATCACCATAATGTTCTTTTGAAATTTTAGACAAGGTATCACCAGATTTAACCGTATAGAATTTACTTTCTGGTGCAGGAGTTGCTACTGTCATTTGATCATCAACTTTTGCGACATGATCAACATTTCCGACCGCCAATACAATCTTTTCACGGTCTGCTTGGCTTTGCACTTGCCCTTTAATGGTCGCCAGATCAGAAGTGCCATTATAACTCACAGATAAGCCGGTTACAGGCAGGCCCAAAGCTTTGATATGTCCGAGTAGTTTATTTGCAATTTCTTGTGCAGATGGCTCTGCGGGAGTAGTTGAAGCTGCTGGAGTTGCCTGTGGTTCGGCTGGTGCTGTATTCTTCTTACCAATACCTTTTACAAAATCAAAAAGACCCATTTTATTTCTCCATATTGTTATTTATGCTATTTAAAAAAATAGTGTTCTATTTTTATACCTAAAATTTATATAAAAGAAAGGTTGTCTTTGGTGAACCAAACGTAACGATCTGTAATGAAGGCTGTTTAAAACAGTTTTGATTTTCCAATAAAAAAGCCACCTAAAAGGTGGCTTTCATTTTCAGCAAAGCTGAAACAACAATTAACCTAGTTTCTTAGAAACATAGTCAATCGCTGATTGAACAGTTGTGATTTCGTTAGAATCTTCATCAGGGATAGTGATGTCAAAATCATTTTCGAAAGACATAACAAGCTCAACTAAGTCCAAAGAGTCAGCACCTAAGTCATCCATAAAAGATGCTTCGTTTTTAATCTCTTCAGCTTTAAGACCAAGTTGTTCTGCAACCGCTTGTTTGATACGTAGTTCGATATCGCTCACAGGAATTCTCCTCATTGCTTGTGGCGTTTTTAATGCCGTTAGTTTAATTGAATATCTAATTTTTTGAAAGTTTATACATCAGCTAATTAGCTCATGTACAAACCGCCATTCACATGTAAAACAGTACCAGTGATATAACTTGCCTTCTCGCTAGCCAGAAAGCTCACTGCATTTGCGATATCTTGTGGATCACCTAAACGGTTCAATGCCACTTGTTCACTCATTTTCTTGCGAATTTCTTCACTTAACTGTTCTGTCATTTCTGTTGCAATAAAACCTGGTGCAACAGCATTCACCGTAATTTGGCGACTACCCATTTCTTTTGCAAGGCTACGACCAAACGCTTCTATGCCTGCTTTTGCGGCAGAATAGTTGGCTTGTCCCGGATTTGCAAAGTGGGCAACGACAGAACTGATATTAATAATGCGTCCAAAACGTGCTTTGGTCATGCCTTTTAAAACACGCTTAGATAGACGATATACGGCTTTCAGATGAATATTGAGAATATCATCCCAGTCATCTTCAGACATACGTAGTAACAAATTATCTTTGGTAATTCCCGCATTGTTCACAAGTGCAAGAACAGGACCATATTTTTGTTCAATATCTGTAACTAAAGCATCAATGGCAGTCGCATCACGTACATCAAGTACTGCACCCGCACCATTTTCAGCAAAGTCTGCAGATAATTTTTCTGCGCCTGCTTCGGAAGTTGCCGTACCAACGACAAAATAACCGTCTTGAATGAGTTGCTGAGCAATGGCTGCTCCTATCCCTCTGCTCGCACCTGTTACCAATGCGACTTTACGTTCTTGTGTCATGCAATTTTCCCTTCAGCCACTAAAATGGCATTTAGTGCATCTTCCAAACGACTTTTACTGTCGAGCGGAAATGCTTTTTCGATATTTGGTAAACGCTTAGCAAGATTGGCAAGGACATTACCCGGGCCACATTCAACCACATATTGCACACCTTGATCTTGCAGGTATTGCATGGTCTTGGTCCATTGCACAGATTGATACAATTGTGCAGTCAATGCCTGACGAACTCCTGCTACATCAGTTGCGATTTCCGCGTTGACATTTTGTATTACAGGAAGGCCTGGTAGCTCAATGGCAGTTTGTTCCAAAGCTGCTGCAAACTTTTCAGCCGCAGGTTTCATCAATGAACAATGTGATGGAACAGAGACCGGTAATGCAATCGCTTTACCTGATTGTTCTTTTGCTGCAGCCATTACCGCTTCTACAGCTTCTTTATCACCGGCAATAACCACTTGACCTTGTGCATTGTAATTTGCGGCTTCTACTGAACCGTTCGCTTGTGCATTGACTTGCTCACAAAGCTCAATCACTTTCGCATCTTCCAGACCTAAAATAGCCGCCATTGCGCCCTGTCCTTGAGGAACAGCTTCTTGCATGAGTTTGCCACGCAAATTCACCAGTCTCACTGCATCACCAAGGCTCATCGCCCCTGCAGCAACCAGTGCGCTGTATTCACCCAGTGAGTGACCTGCGAGATATTTTGGTGCAACACCACCCAATTCCAACCACATGCGCCATAAGGCGATACTTGCAGTCAGCAATACAGGCTGTGTAAATTCTGTTTGGTTTAACCCTTCACCACTTTGAGCAATGTGCCATAAATCAAAACCAATCGCTTCTGAAGCTTCAGCAAAAGTTTCTTGCACACCACTAAACTGTTCTGCAAGTTCAGCCAACATGCCAACTTTTTGTGAACCTTGACCAGGAAAAACAAATGCAGTTTTTGTCGCTTGAGCTGCTTGATCGAGTCGTTTAGCAGACATATAAAAATCCTTTCATGAGTCTAAGCTCGTTTACGAAGCGAAATTTAACACTTAATTTTTGTTTTGGTAATTGCCAAATACAACAAAAAATGGCGACAAAAAAAGGGAGCTTACGCTCCCATTTTTTCTACTAAGCTTGACGCTTAATACATCGAAAATTATTCAGCAGATGCTTTAGCGAATAATTGACGACCACGGTAGAAACCATCTTTAGTTACATGGTGACGACGGTGAGTCTCACCTGTAGTTTGGTCTACAGTTAATGCATTCTCGGTTAAAGCGTCATGTGAACGGCGCATGTCACGGCGAGAGCGACTTTTACGGTTTTGCTGAACGGCCATGATGGCTCCTTACAAAGATCGAAAAAATGGATCAGAACAAATTCAGTTGTCTTATACTTTACAGTATAACACAAAAATTAGTTAAGTTTACCCTTCAAACCTGCCAAAACATCAAACGGATTATCCCGTTTTTCTTCGGCAATGTCTTCATCGGCGGGTTGATGCTTATGCACACAAACGTCATGCTTGGGAGACAAGGGCATCAACAATAACAATTCATCTTCTATCAGTGCGAGTAAATCAGCTGACGCAGGCGCATCAATGCTGCCTTTAGTCGTTGCTTCACTTTCACCAAAGACGATGAAATCAGCATCCTCATCCAAGCGCTCTATCAGTGATTCATCATCTATAAGCGCTAAATGGAAATCTGAAACAAGATCAATTTCAACAGTCTGCAGACAACGCTGACATTCCATTGGGACTTTTGTTTCAACATGACCATCTAACCATACGATACGATGATACGCATCCATTGATAGCTTACAGTCTATGTTAATCAATTGATCATCAATTGATCCAACAGCTTCACGGGAAATGCGAACAAAGCGAGACAATGGCAGGGTACCTGACCATGTAAAGCCTTGTTCAGCCCATTTAAACGGCTCAATCTGTGCCGGAAAGGTATTTGCTGACATAATTAAGGCGGCAATTCTACAAATTCATCGGTACTCTGTCAAAGATTAAGATACAATTTTGTACTTATTTAGACAGATCATTTGGGTAATACAAGTTATGCATCAGTTGCAGCCGCAACCTGAAGTCACCACTTCATTACGGTTAACCACTCATTCAACCTCAAATTCTGCTGTTTATGTAGACCATGTGCAACTCTCACCTTGGGCTAATTTGCAAACAGAAGTTCAACAAGTAGATTGGCTTATACTACACTTTAATCACTGGTTTTCCCACCTAAATGTGACGCTTGTTCGTGGTGATTTTGAACCTGAATATTTTCCAGCGACTAAAGACATCCCTGCCCGCATCCAGTTTGCGCATGGTTTCTTTAATAGCGCATTGCATGAAATCAGTCACTGGAGCATCGCTGGCGAGAAAAGACGCTTATTGGCAGACTTAGGTTACTGGTATGCACCGGATGGTCGAACTGGTGAGCAACAAGCCTTATTTGAACAAGTTGAAATTAAACCGCAAGCCATTGAATGGTTGTTTTCTAAAGCATTTGGTCGAAAATTCCGCGTATCTTTGGATAATTTAACTGGCGATGGCGGTGATGGGGCAACTTTTAAAGACAATGTTTATGCTCAAGTTCAGCAATATTTTAAGGGTGAAGCTAAACTTCCTCGCGATGCTGCACACTTTATTCAATGTATCTGTGCCTGCACGCGAAGTGGCAAAACATTACAAAGTGATGAGTTTCAACGTGAAATGTTAGACTGAATTACACAAACTCATCAAAGCCTGATTGCAAGACTTTGTAAACTCAACAGATAATGTCTAAAAATAAGTCGGGAGATAATAAATATGCTTCATTTAAGAGTACATCCTGATAATCCTCAACCGCGTTTGATCAGTCAGGCGGTAGAACGTATCCGCGCCGGTGATGTAGTGGTTTACCCGACCGATGCTGCGTATGCAATTGGCTGCCAAATCGGAAATAAAAATGCCATGGAGCGTATTTCACAAATTCGTGGCCTAGGACCAAAACACCAATATGCCATTATCTGTTCCGATTTATCCGATATTGCCACTTATGCCAAAGTGGACAATGCCATGTATCGTTTATTAAAAAACAATACCCCGGCAGTGACCACCTTTATTTTACCGGCGACCAGCGAAGTCCCTAAACGCTTGATGCATCCAAAAAAGAAAACCATTGGACTGCGTATTCCGAGTAACCCGATTTGTCGAATGCTCCTAAAGGAATTGGGCGAACCGCTTTTAACCAGCACGTTGATTCTCCCTAATCATACAGATCCTTTAGATGATCCTTATGATATTGAAATGGAGTTGGAAAAACGTATCGATGTGTTTATTGATGGTGGTTTAGGTATTTTAAACACTACCAGTATTGTAGATTTATCTGGTGATCACCCTGAAGTGATTCGTCGTGGTGTTGGAGATGTAAGCGCTTTTGAATAAGTGCTTTATTCTGCATTCTTGAATGCAGAATAAATTAACCTTCCACTCTTTGATTCATACAACTTGATTAAAATTTGGACATTCTACGAGTGTTTGTTTGGTTTGATAAATTTCTTGTCTAAATTTATTCTGAATAATATAAGTCGATGTCACTTTATCGTCTTTATAAACAGTTAAATAAGCATCTACCAAATCAGGTTCCTGCCCTTTTAATTTATCCAAAATTGAACAGCCTAACTGATTTACATTGTTTTTGATGGCATCAGGAACTTGATTCCCATTAAATTCTGTCAAATACATATAAGTAATAATATTGGGATACTGATTTAAGATATCCCCTTCTATAGGCAAACCTGTACTCTTTATTTGCTGGCGCATAGTATCGTCCATGCGAATATTTTTTAATGTTTCACGTGCTTGTTGCTGAAATTCATGCTGCCAATACAGTTCAGTTCCCCCAAATAATCCTGCAATGATTACAAGCCCTGCAATCACAAACTTTATATTCATCCCGCCCCCAGTTTATACTTATCAAAAAATTATTATTGTGCAAAAAATATCATATTTTTTATTTCATTCAACTATAAAGTTTTGTTTTTATAAAATTTTTCATTAAACCATTAAATTCCTCAACCGCATCTTTTGTTGCCCATTTTGATCAAAATTATCTGCTTTTAGCCAAGCCAGATATGCCTTTTCCAATTCAAGCCATTCTTCATCCAGAATTGAAAACCAAGCAGTATTACGGTTTCGACCTTTTGCTATACGATGTTGACGAAAAGTTCCTTCATACTGAAATCCAAAACGTAAAGCTGCACGTTTTGAAGGTTGATTCAATTCATCGCATTTCCATTCCACACGTCGAAAACCTTGCGCAAAACACGCTTTCAATAACAGATAAACCACTTCAGTCGAGGCGGTAGACTGTTTCATTTGATGAGAAAAATAAACATTTCCAATTTCTATGACATGATCCGCAGGACATTGATTAATTAAGCCCACCCACCCCACCAGAGTTTGGTTCACTTCAATTAGATAATGCGTTGTTCCATTAAAACCAAAATGATTCTCTAAAGCGCTTCGTAATTCATCTTCAGTTTCAAAACCTGAATAAGGTAAATAGGTCCAACAACTGCGATCCACTTCCATTTTTACACAATGCCAAATTTGCTTAAAATGATCTTCATTCAGTGTGGCTGCGGACAAACAATGTAATGTGACCCTGTTTCCATATATATTTTCTGCCAAAAGATGCACGGCTAAAGAATTAGATACTGGCATCCCGATGATTTGACCATATTCATTTTCTTGTACTTTTTGATAATTTTTCATAGCTGATCACAAAGTATTGTCCTGATTTTATATTGCTTAAAAAACCTTCTTTCCGCCAGTAAAAAATATATATTTAACAATGACATCATGTGCATTGTTTTCACTTACATAAAAATTCCCTATTTATTTTAGGTTTTTTTGTCATTTGTTAGCTTTTGTAATTTATTTGAAGGCCGTTTTCCTTTAGACTACGCAGATTAATTATGTGCTTTTTCTCATCACCCAGCACCTATACTGACCGCTGATCTGAAATAGCATCTTCATGCCTTTGAAAATTCGCGTGGCCTATAACTGTAATGAATCAACCGATCCATAATCCTATGGAGCAAGCTTCACCCATCCGCGTTATGGATGAGTGGCAAGAATCAATTCCAGAGGATTTGTATATTCCTCCTGCTGCATTTGAAATTCTTTTAGAGCATTTCGAAGGACCACTCGACTTCCTGATTTACCTGATTCAAAAAAGCGGTTTTGACTTATTACAACTTGATATTGCCCCAATTGCGGCCCAGTATTTATCGTACATGGATGCAATGAAGTCACTCAATATTGAATTAACAGCAGATTATATGGTGATGGCGGCTTTATTGGCCGATCTTAAATCACGCTTATTGCTTCCAAAAACAATTACATCCATTGTTATTGAAAAAGATCCAAAACAACAACTGATTGATCGTCTAGAAACTTATTTACGGGTAAAACAAGCGGCTGAACGTTTGGGCCAAATGCCAGTTCTAGAACGCGATACTTTCCCAACCAATGTAAGTTTAGGTCATATTACACAAAATAACGAAGGCTATGATATTGGCCTTTTACGTGATGCCTTATTTTGTGTATTTAATCGACCAGAACCGATTACCCATCAAATTCAACAAGAACCTGTACTGCTTGAAGAACGCATTGCCTTTATTGAAAGCCGCTTACAGTCAGGTGAAATCCTGCATTTCGAAGCCTTGCTGAAACCGAGTCAAGGGCGTATGGGTATGGTGGTTACCTTTATGGCCATTTTAGAACTTACACGCCAACAAAAAGTGAATATTATTGCAACAGGTATTGAAGCGCCACTTGCGATTCAAGGAGTACAAGCATGATTGATGATCAAGCGATACCTCTATCTGTTGCGGATAACCAACATGAAGTTTTGATGCAACTGGAAGCGATTATTTTTACCAGTGAAGCAGCAGTTTCGCTTGCACGTTTAAAAGAAGCATTCCAAAATCAATATACCAAACCAGAATTGCGTCAATTCTTACAACAGCTTGCTATGCTACAACATGGCAGATCGATCGAACTGGTGGAAACAGCACAAGGTTTCCGTTTTCAGGTTCGTGCTAAATATCGCAATATCATTACTCAGGTTTGGCCAGAGCGACCAACTCGCTTATCACCAACCCTGCTCGAAACCATTGCTGTGATTGCTTACCATCAACCAGTAACCCGAGCAGATATTGAACAGATTCGTGGGGTTTCAAACAATAGTCAAATACTAAGATCTTTGTTTGACTGGAACTGGATTAAAGAGTCCGGATTCAGAGAACTCCCTGGAAGACCCGCGTTGTTAGTTACAACGCCACAATTTTTAAATGCATTTGGCCTGTCTTCACTGGGTCAATTGCCTCCCCTGCAGGATGCCAAGGAAGCTTTTATGGCCCTCGATGCTCACGCACCGAAGTCATAGATAGGTGAACTGTTGATGATAATTTCTAAGGTTATGCTGTCATGAGTGAAAAATTACAAAAGGTGCTTGCACGCGTTGGTTTGGGTTCTCGCCGTTATATGGAAGAAGTCATTGCCGCTGGTCGTGTAAGTATCAACGGACGTGTTGCCCAAGTGGGTGAACGCATTGAACCAGGTGATGAGCTTCGCATCGATGGTCGTAAAGTTGCATTCCAAATTGAAGACGAAATTCGTCGTCGTGTGATTATTTATTATAAGCCTGAAGGCGAAATTTGCTCACGCAGCGACCCTGAAAACCGTCCAACCGTATTTGAACAATTGCCGTCTATTCCGGGCGATCGTTGGGTGATGGTGGGTCGTCTGGATATTAACTCGACTGGTCTTTTATTGTTCACGAACGATGGTGAATTGGCGAATCGCTTAATGCACCCTTCAAATGAAATTGAACGTGAATATGCTGTGCGTGTGATGGGTGAAGTAACACCACAACTCAAAAAGAACATGACTGAAGGTGTTGTTCTGGATGATGGTCCGGCAAAATTTGAATCATTCTCTGAAATTGGTGGTGAAGGGATTAACCGCTGGTATCAAGTGGTTGTAAAAGAAGGTCGTAACCGCGAAGTTCGTCGTATTTTCGAATCGCAAGGTCTTAAAGTCAGCCGCTTGCTTCGTACCCGTTATGGCACGGTAATTCTACCTCGCGAACTTCGTACGGGTCGTTGGATTGAGCTTGATAAAGGTGATATCGACAACTTGACTAAATCTGTTGAGTTAAAACCGCGTCAAGGTACTGGCTTGTTTGGTATGGCAAAACGTCGTAACGAACGTATGCAAGAAAAACCAATGGCTGCACGTCGTGGTGGTTATTTACGTCAGCAACGTCGTGATAACGAAGGCGAAGCTCAACCGGAACAGCGTCGTGACCAACGTCAAGCTAGTCCTGAAAATGGCCGTGCTGATAACCGCAGCGACAACCGTTTCAATAATCGTCCTGTTCGTACAGAAGGCACTAGCGATAACCGTTTTAACACTCGTAATGATCGTTCAGAACAACGTGGCGATGATCGTGGCAACCGTGCGCCTACTGAGCGTAATGGCAATACGTTTGAAAACCAAAACCGCCCTACAGATAAATTTGCACAACGCAAACCATTTGGTTTGAATAAAGGCTTTAAGAAATTTTAATTCTTAAATACCTTTAAAAGGAAAGCCACTCATTTGAGTGGCTTTTTTTCCTCTTCTAGAAAGAGAAAGCTTTAAAGCACTGGAATATCCATCCACTGTGCCTGAGGAAAATGTTTCGCCAAATACGCTTTTAAATAATCCGAAGTGTCTTTAGAAATAAGCTGATCTTGCGATTCATCATTTAAGTTATAAGCTAACGCATACAATTCTAACTCACGACTTTTCAAAGCTTCCAAGCTCAGCAAAGTATGATTAATACTGCCTAAACGTCCTGAACTGACCAAAATCACAGGAAACTTCTTTTCAGCTAAATAATCAATCGTCAGCAATTCTGTGGTTAAAGGCACCATCAAACCACCTGCACCTTCGAGTAAAACCACATCATATTTATTAGCGAGCTGCTGAGTTGCATCTTCAATTTTCTGAAAATCAATTTCACGACCATCAATTTTAGTCGCCAAATGCGGTGAGGCTGGATAAGTAAAAATTTCTGGCATGGTGAGTTTAGTTTCATCTTCCGGAAACCAGCCCATCTGCATCATTTTACGATGCTGTTCGATATCTTCAGAAATATCGGTATTGCCGGTTTGAATCAGCTTTTGGGTAATGGTTTTCTTGCCCTGCTCATTCCATAACTTTGCCAAATAACCCGTGGTATAAGTCTTGCCAATACCGGTATCAATACCACTGATAAAATAAACGGGTGCTGTCATGACTTGCTCCGTGCAATGCAATAAATAGGATGATAGCTCAGCTGATAATGGCGCTGACCACGCTGATCAATTTCTGAAAATTGCTGATAATCTTGATAAAACTGCTGTAAAGACTGCTTGGTCCAACGATGCTGCGATGCGGTTGCAGTCACACCTGTAGCCTTTAAATGTTGCAGTATTTGTTTAGGATGTTGAAAAGTTAAAGTTTCAATATTTTCTGAAAGATGCAGGATTTCAAAATCCTGCTGCATCAACTTTTCCTGAATCTCTTTAATACTCAGATAATCCAAACCCTGTCCAGTCAATGCCTTAATTTCTTTTAGATTCCGCTGACCAAAGGTCGAAAAACACAAATAGCCTTGCGGTGTTAAAGCATTAGAACATTTTTTAAATATTGCATCTAAATCACAGATCCATTGCAAAGCTGAACTGGATGCAATCAGGTCAAGGGATTGTGGAAAATCTAGTTGTTCAATATCTCCAATCAGCCATTCTATTTTTTTAGATTTAGAAAAATGCTGCTGAACTTCAGGATACAGATCATTTAAAAACAGTTGTTTGATTTGAAAATTTTGCATCAGCAAATGGCTTAAATTACCCGAACCACAACCGATTTCAAAAACACGATCTAAACTGTTTTTGGATAAGTGTTCTTGCATCAACCCAATTAAATTCTGGCAAATCTGTTTTTGCACCACCGCATGTTGAGTATAACTTTGTGCTGCTTTCTCAAAACGCTGCGCGACTTGTGATTTATCAATATTCACCATGCAAACTCACAACAATGCCACAAGCTGATCGAGATCAGTTTGGCTCACCTGCGTGGTCAGTGAAATACGCAATCTTGAACTGTGTTTTGGCACAGTCGGTGGACGCACTGGCATGATATAAAAACCGGCCTGCTGAAGCTGCTTTGCTTTAGCCACAGTCTTTTGCGACTCTCCGATAATCACCGGCACAATATGCGATGTTGAAGGACAATCAAAGCCTTTACGTATAACGGCTTGCTGTAGATACCTACTAATATTGCTTAAATGCTGTCGCTCATTTTTTAAAGTTAAAACTTTTTGAAAAATAAAATCAGTCCAAGCCATACACATCGGTGGCTGTGCGGTACTAAAAATCAGCGGGCGCATGCTATTAATCAGATATTCACGAATGATCGGATGGCAAATCAGATAACCGCCGACCGATGCCAGTGCTTTACCAAATGTACCGACCAGCAAATCAATATCATCAATCACGCCATATTGCTCTGCGCAACCCAACCCCTGCTCACCACGTACCCCCATGGCATGCGCTTCATCAACATAAAGCATCACTTTAGAAAATTGCTTTTTAATCCGAACCAGTTCAGCCAAATCGGTCTCATCACCATCCATACTAAAAATGGATTCAGTCACCACAATGATGCGATCAAAAGCTTCATCTGCATGGTATTTTTGCAAAAGTTGAGTCAGATGATTCAGGTCATTATGTCGATATCGCACATACTTCGCTGTTGATAAACGGATGCCATCAATCATGCTGGCATGCACCAGTTTATCCGCTAGGATGAGTGTTCGACTGTCACTTAGCGCAGGTAAAATCCCAATATTCATGTGATAGCCGCTATTAAATAATAGTACAGCACGACCATGAAAAGCCTGACTTAAACTGTCTTCAAGTTGTTCATATTCAGGGAAGTTCCCAGTCAATAAACGTGAAGAAGATGAACTCATGATTCGCAGTTCATTTGGGGTTTCATCAAAAAACTGTTCACGCAAAGTTAAATCTGATGCCAAACCCAAATAATCATTAGATGAAAGATTGAGCATCTTATGATTCTTAATTTCGATAATCCGACCTTGCTGAACATTGGAAGTAAATTGACGCAGATTACCCTGCTGCTTTAATTCATCCAGCTTTACTGCATAGTCATTCAACAGGTTCATACTGAAACCTCTTGCATCTGCTCAACCACCTCAACCAGTTGTTGCAACAAGGTATTCAGTTCTTGCTCACTAATCACGTACGGTGGCATCACATAGACCAGTTTTCCAAAGGGACGAATCCAGATGCCGCGTTTAACAAACTGTTGTTGCAAGGTTTTCATATCGACATTAAAGCTCAGTTCAACCACGCCAATGGCACCCAGTACCCGCACATCCTGTACATAATCCAGCTGTGACAAGGGTTGTAAATGTTGTACTAACTGTTTTTCGATACGCTGAATATTCGCTTGCCAATCCTGCGCCAATAAAACTTCGGTGCTTTTCAATGCAACAGCACATGCCAGTGGATTCGCCATAAAGGTTGGACCATGCATAAAGACGCCTGCCTCACCTTGGCTAATGGTTTCCGCAACATGCTTGGTGGTTAAGGTTGCCGAAAGCGTCATATAGCCTCCAGTCAAACCTTTACCAATGCACATAATGTCAGGTTCAACTTGTGCATGCTCCCATGCAAACAGCTTGCCAGTACGCCCAAAACCGGTGGCAATTTCATCAAAAATCAACAGCACATGGTATTTTTCACAGAGCAATTTGGCTTGGCGTAAATATTCAGGATGATAAAACCGCATCCCTCCTGCACCCTGTACAATGGGCTCTAAAATCAAACCAGCAATAGTGTAGTGATGATTTTTTAGGACTTGTTCTAATTCAACAATATCCGCTTGATTCCATTCATCATAAAAACCGACTTGTGGTGCCGGAACAAAGAAACGATTCGGCAGACTGGAACCAAAAATCTGATGCATGCCTGTGACTGGGTCACAGACTGACATGGCATTCCAGGTATCGCCGTGATAGCCAGAACGCGGTGTCACGAAATTGGTCTTCTGAGTCTGACCTTGTGCAGACCCATTTTTTGAAGACCAGTACTGCACTGCCATTTTCAGCGCCACTTCAACAGCGACCGAACCCGAATCGGCATAAAAAATTTTATCAAGACTGGGCGGTGTTATTTTTAACAGAAGTTTGCCGAGTTCAATCGCAGGATCATGGGTAAACCCACCAAACATGATGTGCGACATCTTTTGTAATTGATCAGTTACTGCCTTGTTCAGCTCAGGATGGTTATAACCATGAATGGCACACCACCAAGATGACATGCCATCAATCAGTTGTCGCCCATCTTCCAGTTCGATGATTGCACCATAGGCCTTTTTCACTTTAAAAGTCGGCAATGGTTGCGTCATGGAGGTATAAGGATGCCAGATATGTTCAAGATCAAATTCCAGATCAGTTAACTCGGTCATCCTTACCTCTAGCAGTACATAAAAATCCTAATTTTTAGATCTTAAACTGACACAGAATAAAAAGGAATTGCGATATAAGCCATTTCTCAAGATGTTTGTTTTATTTTCTTTAAATACTGGAAGATTTTGTCACTTGTTTCTTCTGCATGGATGATAGGGAAACCATGTGAGCTAGCAATCAGATCAACATCTAAAAACTTTGCATTTAAATTTTGAAGATTATCTATAACTTTGCAACTAACTAAAGCATCCTGCTGTGCAAGCAAATGATATTGCTTTCCCTGATATTTTTTTAATATATCTGCAACATTTAATTGCTCCAGTAAAATTAAACCTTGCTTTAATAGCTGAATTTGCTGTGGCTGAATTAAACTTTGCAAAATGATGAAATCCGCCTTGGTACTTTCCACACCCTGACAAACCATATAGCCAAATTTCTTTAAGGTTGTAATTGCATCCTGTTCAAAGGACTGTTTAAATTGTTGAAATGTATGCTGAGCCATTGCCGTTTGCCATGAATCATTGGCAACAAAACAAGGATTAGACGCGAGGGTGATCAGGACTTTTCTTTCTGCATATTGTTGTTCAATTTGATCCACCACCAAAGCGGCCAGCTGCCCACCTAAAGACCAGCCCAGAATGATATCAAACTGTTTAGCCAGTTCAACGTGTTGTTGCAATATCTGCTCATCAAAGGCATTAAAGATATTGATCAATTCAACTTGATCACCTTGTTGTTGCAAGGCCTGTTTTAAAGAATTAAGCAGTTTGGTGCCACCACCCCAACCTGTGATAAGTAAAATACGTTGCTGCAAGGTTAATCCTTAAATCCGTGCTCTGACTGACTACAGTATATAAAATTTTATTGATTTTAAACTGCACAAAATCCATCAAAAATAATGTACGTTTGATGAATATTATTTTGTTAGTATTTGGAGAGACCCTAACAAAAAGAATATGCAGAATATGATGAACGCTTCTAAAATATGCAAAATCACTTTGCTCTGTATCAGTGTAAGCTTAAGTCTTACTCAACCCGCATCTGCGGAAAGTTCCATTTTTTCAAAGTCTGAAACTTCTCAAAAACAATGGGTCGGAAAATCTGCACCTGCGTTTAAATTACAGGATCAAAACAGCAAATGGCACTCATTAAGCCAATATAAAGGTAAATGGATCGTTCTGTATTTTTATCCCAAAGACAATTCACCGGGTTGCACTCAAGAAGCCAATCAATTCAAAGCACTTTATCCACAGTTTTTAAAAAATAATGCTGTGGTGTTGGGCGTGAGTTTGGATGATGTTAAATCTCATCAAAAATTTTCAGAAAAGTTGGGTTTACCTTTTCCTATCTTGGCTGACAATCATCACCAACTGGCAGATCAATTCGGGATTGTCCGTAATCTAGGTATTACTAAAATCGCCAAGCGAGAAAGCTTTTTGATTGATCCTCAAGGTACCATCGTTTATCACTACAACAGTGTAGATACGCAGTCGCATGCCGCTCAGGTCTTGGCAGACATTCAAAAGTTTTCAAAATAGATCTTCGATTATTCAAAATATAGATATTATGATTCGGTTCAAATGATAAAATTTAACACATAAAAAAGCCCGACTCTTGTCAGGCTTTCTCTGTCTAAATATGCAATCTTACATTTGCGATTGAATATAGTTTTGCAAACCAATCAATTCAATCAAACGAATTTGTTTTTCCAACCAGTAAGTATGATCTTCTTCAGTATCAGACATTTGCTGACGAAGCATCTCGCGGGTCACGTAATCGCCTTTTTCTTCGCAAAGTTTTACACCTTGCGCCAATTTTTCACGTACATGATATTCGAGTTTTAAATCTGCTTTTAAACACGTCACCACATCTTCACCTGTTTCGATGTCATCACGGTTCATATTCGGTGTACCTTCCAGGAATAATACACGGCGAATAAGCGAATCGGCATGCGCTGCTTCTTCTTGCATTTCATGATCGATACGTTCAAAAATCTTCGTTAAACCCCAATCTTCATACATACGAGAATGAATAAGGTATTGATCACGAGCAGCCAGTTCGCCACCGATCAACATATTTAGATAGTCTACGACTTCTGGATTGCCACGCATTTCAATTACTCCATACCCTTTTCTAATATTATGGACAAAACCGCCCATCAATGCAAAATAAAAATTATGTAAGTTTATGATTTTTATAAAATTAAAATGAGAAACATACGCATTTGCAGTGTATTTAACAAAACTTTCCATATAAAAAATAAGCCTTTGCGTAATTGAAGCAATTTCAGCAAGGCTGATTTAAACTATAAAAGTATATTTTTAAGATTTGTAACGGTTACAAATGGTTCTTATTCCATCAACGAATAAAGGAATTTAACCTTGTGATGCATGTCTTAGCACATCATTCGGTAGCAATTGAATCTCATTTAAACGAATTAAATGCAAGTTCAGCTGCGACTAATAACAAGTAGAATGCTGTCACATACAAATTTTAGCTGAAGTAAGCATCAATCGGTCAAAGACAACCCTGCGATTTCACTCTAAGATAGATACAAATTTAAAAACAACAATGGTTTAGCTATGACAAATCCACAACATACCGCACCCGTTCTTGTGACAGGTGCGACAGGCTACATTGCCAGTTGGGTGATTAAAAATTTACTGGAGCAAGGTCATACCGTACATGCCACAGTTCGTGATCTAAACAAAAAGCCAAGCTTTGCACATTTGAATAAAATTGCCGCGGAAACCACGGGCACACTTAAACTTTTTAAAGCCAATCTGCTTGAACCCCATTCATTTGATGAAGCCATGCAAGGCTGTGAAATCGTGTTGCATATGGCATCACCTTTTGTAGTGAGCAACTTTAAAGATGCGCTAAAAGACATTATTGAACCTGCTGTTTTAGGCACTGAAAATGTGCTGAACAGTGTCAATAAAACCGAGTCAGTGAAACGTGTGATCGTGACATCAAGTATTGCCGCGACTTATGGCGATGCCATTGATATTCAACACACCGCAAAGAATGAATTTGATGAATCGCATTGGAATACCACGAGTTCAGAAACGCATCAACCGTATCCTTACTCCAAAGTCATTGCGGAACGTAAAGCATGGGAGATGCAAAAAGCACAACAACGTTGGAACTTGGTGTGCATTAACCCGGCACTGGTTCTCGGTCCCTCATTAACCGCAAATACCCAGTCAGGCAGTGTGGAAGTTCTACAACAATTTGCTAACGGCATGACCTTGCTCGGTGTACCACCTATGTGGAATGGGATCGTCAATGTCCGTGATGTTGCAGAGGCACACGTTCAAGCTGCATTTAATCCTGATGCCGAAGGGCGCTATATTATTAGTGGCGGCACTTTGAGCTTACTGGAAATGGGGAAGATTTTACGTCAGAACTTTGGTCCCAAGTTCCCTTTCCCACGTAATAAACTCCCTAAAGCGGCTTTCAAACTGCTTGGTCCTTTGGCAGGTTTCTCCAAGTCATTTGTTGAACTGAATATGGGCTATCCGATCTACTTTAATGCCAATAAAAGTCAGCAAGAACTCGGCATGCAATACCGCAACATTGAAACCAGTTTGATTGAGCATTTCCAGCAATTACTGGATGACGGGGTGGTGAAAAAGTACATTCCTTAACGTATAAAAAAACCACATGCATCTGACATGTGGTTTTAACTGCGCTGATTGAAACTTTAAGCAGGTATTAAGCTGGTACTTGACCGTATTCAGCCATCAAGTTTAAAAAGTCGGTTTCATTCATCACTTGTACGCCCAGCTTTTCGGCTTTTTCTAGTTTAGAACCCGCTTTTTCACCCGCAACCACGCATTTGGTTTTACTCGACACGCTACCGCTGACACGCGCGCCTAAGGCTTGCAGTAACTGTGTCGCTTCATCACGTCCCATACTGCTGAGCGTACCAGTAACCACCCAGCTCTCACCATTAAGAGGCTGACGTGTAGGTGCAATCGGTGCATCCCAGTGAATCCCGGCTTCAAGCAAACGATTCACCACTTCCAAGTTATGTTCAGCCTGGAAAAAATCGATAATCCATTCAGCGGTAATGTCACCGACATCTGGCGTTTTCTTTAAGGCTTCAATATCAGCGGCTTTAAGGGCATCAAAAGTCTGAAAGGTATTGGCCAGCATACGTGCTGTAGTTTCACCGACACCGCGAATACCCAAGGCATAAATAAAGGAAGCCAGTGTGGTTTTCTTGCTATTTTCAATCGCATCAAACAGGTTCTGAACAGACTTCTCCCCCATTTTTTCAATCGTCAGCAACTGTTCCCGATGTTCATGCAAGCAATAAATATCAGCGACATTTTTCAACAAATCAAGGTGCAATAAAGATTCCACCCAACGATCACCCAGACCTTCAATATCCATGGCTTTACGCGAAACAAAATGACGAATCGCTTCAATACGTTGTGCAGCACAGTACAAACCGCCTGAACAGCGCGCCAAAGCTTCACCTTCTGGCATTACCACTGGCGAATCACAGACTGGACATTGCGCTGGAAGATGGATCTCCTGGGCCTCCACTGGGCGGAATTCTGGCCAGACTTTTTCCACTTTGGGAATCACATCGCCACTACGGTACACGCTGACGGTATCGCCAATACGCACATCTAAACGGTGGATTTCTCCGATATTATGCAAGGTGACATTGGATACAGTTACACCACCTACAGCCACAGGATTTAAACGTGCAACCGGTGTTAAAATTCCTGTACGACCCACTTGCCAGTCAATATTTTCAACCATGGTTAAAGCAGCAACTGCGGGGAACTTATACGCTGTTGCCCAACGTGGTTCACGACTTAAGAAACCCAATTGTTTTTGCTGCTTTAAGCTGTCCACTTTAATGACCAGGCCATCAATTTCAACACTCAAATTCGCGCGTTTCGCATTGATTTCTTCATAGCATTGCTGCACTTCCTGAATGCTGTCACAAATAAAATGACATTCACCCACCGCAAAGCCAAATTGAGTGAGCCATTCAAGACTGGCAAACATGGTAGTTTGACCATGATGTGGTTCGCACTGCGCAATGCCATAGGCATAAAATGCTAAAGGTCGTGATGCTGCAATAGCTGGATCCAGCTGACGTAAACTGCCTGCAGCTGCATTACGCGGATTGGCAAAGGTCTTTTCACCTTTGGCTTCATTTTCAGCATTGAGTTTTTCAAAGCCCGCTTTTGGTATAAGCACTTCACCACGCACTTCTAATAGCGTTGGAACTGGACCTTGAGCAGATGAAAGCACTTTGGGTAAGTTACGAATGGTTTTGACATTATGGGTAATATCTTCACCTGTTTCGCCATCACCGCGAGTGACCCCACGCACCAGCACCCCATTTTCATACCATAGGGAAATGGCCAAGCCGTCGAACTTCAATTCGACATCATATTGAATTTTTTGATTGGGCAAACGCTCTTCTACACGGCGGGCAAAAGCAAACAGGTCTTCTTGGTTAAATACATTCCCCAATGACAGCATCGGTACCTTATGGGTCACGCTTGCAAATTTATGGAGTGCTTTGCCTCCGACCTTATTGGTCGGGGTATCCGGCTGTACACATTCTGGATATTGCTCTTCTAAAGCTTTGAGCTGATGAAAGAGTTGATCATATTCACTATCTTCAATGCTTGGTTGATCCATCACATAATAGGCGTGGTTATGCTTGGCTAAAATTTGAATCAATTGACGCATTTGCGCTTTGATAGTTGAATCTTGGGTCATACACTCACCATAAAAAAGGGCGGTTGATTTCCGCCCTTAAAAAATATTTTATCTACTCGCTATTATAGAAATCGAGTCCGTCAGTTTCAAACTAAACTTCTGCAGTTTGTCCTGCACGATAGTCGATTGCATGATGACGCCATTGCTCACGCAACTGAGGTGTGAATTCCTGATTGTTCTGATCATAGACGGTACCATCAATTTCACGCGCAATCAGACGTGAAAGACTGTCCATGGTATCAAAGGCATTTTGCACATCACTATGTGGCAAGGCCAGGAAGAATGCCAAACCTTTCACTTGTTCAGTGGACAAGGTTTCAAGGTCAAAACCGGCTGCACCTTCATCGGTAATTTGCAAGACCGAAAAGAGTAATTTACTGTCATCTTGGCTGTAACGATGGAAACACGCCATTTCACCAAAACGTAGACCATACTTAAGCAATACTTTTAAAGTTTTTTCACCTGAAAGTACGCGGCGTTCCGGGTAAACATTTAACGCAATAAACTCAACTGCAGTGGATAAGGCACTTTCTTCATCAACGCGTTGCTGTTCATGTAAATGTTCATCCAAAATACTGCTTTCATCTTCAAATTCTGAAATTTCAGCTTTTTCGATATTGGCATTTACGCTATGTTCTGCTGAATCTTTTGCTACAGTTGGTTCAGCTTGAATCGCTTGGTCTTTTACAGCCTCTGTTTTTGATTCAACTTGATTCGCTGTTTCTGCTGCAGCTGCTACCACTAGGGCTTTCGCTTCAGTATATTCAGATTTTACTTGTGCTTTTTTTACATCTTGAGCCAGCTCAACAGCCGATTCCGCTAACTTGGGTTCAACACGTTCTATACTTGATGGCTCATTGGCACTTTGTAATTGATCACGGACATGGCGAGGAATCACGGGTTGCTGGCTATCTGTGTCTACATGAAGTTCTGAATCTAATGAAGGTGCTGCATTAGCAGGTTTTTTAAACAGTATTCTTAAACCGAATAACATAATGATAACGGCGATAACAATACCAACGACGGTGGTGATTTCCATACTATGACTCCGCGACTAAACCGTATTCTTTTGCCTGTTCCAAATCGACAGTGACTAATTTTGATGTACCAGGTTCTGGCATGGTAACACCTAACAAATCGGTTGCCATCGTCATTGCAACTTTATTATGGGTAATGTAAATGAATTGAACTTGTTCAGAAAGCTCTTTGACCAAATTACAAAACCGACCCACGTTTGCATCATCCAAAGGGGCATCGACCTCATCCAGAACACAAAATGGTGCCGGATTTAAACGGAAGATTGCAAACACCAATGCCAATGCTGTTAATGCTTTTTCACCACCAGACAATAGGGCTAAAGAGCTATTGCGTTTACCTGGTGGTCGAGCCATTAGTTTTACACCCGATTGCCAGTCATCTTCAAGACTTAAACTCGCTTCCCCACCATTAAATACCTTAGGGAACAAATCCTGTAGCTCGAGATTGACCTGATCGAAGGTGGTCATAAACAGCTTGCGAGTTTCCTGATCAATACTTTTCATGGCGCCTTGTAATTGATCAACCGTTTTTTCCAGGTCTTCAATTTGATGGCTCAGCTCTTCAAAACGCGTGGAGACTTCTTCATATTCTTCAGAAGCCGCCAAGTTAACTGCACCTAATTTTTCAAAGCGCTGTTGGGCTTTTTCCAGTTGTTGCTGATGGGCAACGATATCAATATTTAAACCAGTAATCACTTCACTATTCAACGCATTAAGTTGTTCTGAATAATGCTGAAAATCCGATTTGGCGACTTGCCAAGCCAGACGTTTTTCTTCCAGTTGACCGCGTAATCTCTCATCTTGCTGTTGATGCTGATGACGTTGTTCGGTCAAATTCTGTTGTTTTTCTTGAATATTATTCAGTTCAACTTGCCATTCATTCCAGGTCTTTTGCAACTTCTCTGTGACTTGCGATTGTTCACTGAATTGTGATTCCAGCGCTGGCAATTCTAACTGTACAGGATCGACAAACTTTTTCGCCTGTTCCATTTGCGCAATAATCTGCTGATATTGTGCTTTTGAGAAGGAAGCATCTTTTTCCAGCAATTCAACTTGCTGCTGGGTTTGTGTAGCTTGACGACGTAGCAATTCTAACTCTTGTTGAGCTTGCTGCCACGTATGCTGGGTATTTTCAAGCTGTTCGGTCAGTTCTTCAACCTGAAATTGCATGGTTTTATAATTCGGTAAAGCCTGCTCAAGTTTCAGATTTAAAGCATGCAAATCGATTTCCAGATCATCTTTTTGCATTGCATCTTCTTCAAGCTGTGCATCCAGTTGTTGTAACTGATTTTGCAATTGTTGCTTTTGCACTGAAAAGGCCTGAACCGTACTTTGTACTTTCGCAATATTCACATCGAGCTGCTGCAACGCCTTTTGTTGTTGCTTTAAAGCCTCTTGCTGATCTTGAATGTTTTTTTGTAGGATTTGAATCTGTTGTACTACTTCCGGCAATTGCTGTTCCGCGGCTTCAAGCTGTGGTAACTGCTGTGCCAGTTCGGTTTCAATTTCATCTAAACGAATGCGATGGCTGAGTGCCCCTTGTCCGGCTTGGCTTGCTTCATCATAAAACAGGCCAATCACCCAATCCGCAGCAACATGATAGCCGTCCAAACTTAGAATGGACTGACCTATGCCTAACTGTGATTGCAAAGACAAGGCTTGGTTAAGATTGTCCGCAACCGCAACCTGCTGCCAGATTGAATGCTGTGGCGACTCAATCCAGTCAGCCAAGCAAGGCAAACCAGCTAATTGAATAAAATCTTGCGAACCATTGTTTTTAATCTGACGGGCAATACTTTCAGCGAAATCAGCATTTGCATCTAATACGTGGGCAGAAAGCCATTTTGCCAAAAACTTTTCAATCAGGTTGGCATGCGCTTTGGCCTGATCTTTCAGCTTGAGTACCTGCATCAATTGCACAGCATCATTTTGTACTTTCGGACTGTTCTTGATCAGCAACTGATTGAGATTTTTCTGTTCCGATTGCAACACCTGAATCGCAGACTTCAATGTTGCGACATCATTTTTCTGCTGCGCATACTGTGCTTGCATTGACTCTAATGTTTGTTTCTGCGTTTGAATCTCTTGTTCTAACTGTTCAATCTGCTGGGTAAGTTGAACTTTTTCACTTTCCAGCTGTGCAATATCATCTTGCTGATCTTGATTTTGAATTTGTACCGTTTGCTGTTGCAGAGTCTGCTTTTGCTGCTCGATCCGGGCAATATTTTTGGCTAATTGTTCACTTTGCACCAGCATCTGCATTTTTTGCTGTTGCTGTTTCTCAACCTGTACTTTGACCAGTTCAAACTGTTGCTGCGCTTGCTGCTGCTGTGCTTTTAAATCACTAAAACTTTGCGTCTGATCTTGGTTTTGACTTTCTTGCTGCTGTAACTGTTCAGTCTGTTGCTCATGTTGCGATTGCAGAGTTTCAATTTGCAGTTCAATCAGTTGTAGTCGTTCTTTGGTCTGTAATTTTTGTTGTTCTAACTGACTTAAAGTTGAAGTATTTTGCTGGAACAAAGACTGTTTCTGTTCCAGGGTCATTTTCAATTCAGAGAGTTTTTTCTCAGCCTGTTGCCACTCATTTTGCAATGGTGTGGACTGCTGAATCAGGCGCTGGAACAGTTCACTGGTCGCGGTTAAGTCATGTTCCAAAGTGCTTAATTCCGAACGAACTAGCTTAAAAGTATCGCCTAATTCATTCATTTGCAGGGTATATTCTTGCTGCAAGCGGCTGCTTTGCTCGCATTGAAAAGACAGCACTTCAACTTTAATGCTGCGAATCTGGGTTTCCAGTTCTTTATATTGCACAGCAGTTTCAGACTGACGTTTCAGGGTTTTCAGCTGTGACTTGAGTTCCGATGCAATATCTTCCAGACGCGATAAATTTTGCGTAGTGTGATCGAGATGCAACAAGGTTTCACGACGACGTGCCTGATAACGTGAAACACCCGCAGCTTCTTCAATATACACCCGCATTTCTTCAGGTTTGGCATCGACTAGACGGTTAATCATGCCCTGTTCAATAATCGCATATGAACGTGGCCCAAGACCGGTGCCTAAGAAAATATCGGTGATATCACGACGACGGCACTTGGTGCCATTCAGAAAATATTCAGACTTGCCATCGCGGTTGACCTGACGACGCACGGCCAATTCATTATAGGCATTGTATGCACCGCCGAGCTTGCCATAGGTATTATCAAAACGCAGTTCAACACTGGCTACGCCTACAGGTTTACGTTTGGCTGTACCGGTAAAAATGACATCTTGCATGCTGCCACCACGGAGTTGGCGCGCACTTGATTCCCCCATCACCCAACGGATGGCATCAATCACGTTAGATTTACCACAACCGTTTGGCCCAACGACAGCGGTACGATTCGCCTTGAAATGTAAAGTCGTACTATCGGCAAAAGATTTAAAGCCGGAAAGTTTTAAGCTGCTTAAACGCATAATGTCCTGATCAACGTCGTGAACGTCTTGCCCATGCAAGTTCGATTTGTTTCATCCGTGTTAGAGATTCCAACACAAGGTTGCGCAAGTGTCGACAAAAATCATCCATAAATAAAGTAGCTTGTTGTGATTTTCGGATCAAAACTGCATCAGTCACCAACTTAAACAGTTCAAATGATTCTTCTAGCTCGCGACGAGAGATATTTAAGGTTAAAAAATAGCTGCGGCGCATTGATGGTAATAGCTCTTTATAGAACTTCATCAAATAAGGATTACTCACCATTTCGTGTTGGCGCGCCATACCTTGAAAGATTAAATCGTAGAATTTTTCAGTATGTCCCTGACGCGTTTCTTCATGCAATTGCTGCAATAATGCCTGAATTCTTTCAGCTTCATGGGTGCGCCAAGTTTCCGCCACACGATGCACAATTTGCCCCAATAGCAACGCGCTCATATCAAATAAAGCGCGGACTTGTTGCGCAGACATTTCTGACACAACCGCACCACGGCGTGGGTAAATTTCAATCAGTTGCGTGCGTTCTAACAGCAATAATGCTTCACGCACGGAGCCACGACTGACATCAAGTTCAGCCGAGATTCGCAACTCTTGAATGCGTTCACCTTCAACCAATTCGCCACGAATAATTTGCTCACTAATATGCTTCGCAATTTGTTCGGACAAACTGTTCTTTTCTTGTTCTTGCATACTCGTCCTATCTTGTTTTTATAAGATGCAATCGAAAAATTTTCACACGTTTGGATTGACCCTGTTATTTTTACTACGTTTTATCAGCAAAAAAATATGACATTGTCAGACAATTCTTGAGTCTTTAAAGCCAATATAAAAAGGTGTGAACACTTGAACTGTAGCACACCTTTTCATTCTATTTTTCTCTTATTTAAAATTAAAAATAGCTCGAAAATCCTTGATATATAAAATATAAACCGACAACACTTAAAAGGCAGGCAAAACATCTTTTCAGCATGGCTGGCGATAACTTATGTGCCACTTTTGCCCCAAGTTTTGCAGTAATGAAACTCATCACACTAATGCCAATAAAGGCATAAATATGAACATAACCAATACTATGCGGTACTTCAACTTGAGTATTTGAACCAAACCACATAAAACCTAATGCCCCGGCAATCGCAATGGGTAAGCCACCTGCTGCAGAAGTTGCTACCGCTTTTTGGATCACCACACCATGACGGATTAAATACGGTACCGTAAGACTGCCACCACCGATACCGAAAATAGCCGATGCAATCCCGATACCGCCACCTGCAAGCAGTTGCATTGCTTTAGATGGTAAATGATGCGAAGGATCAACGGGTTTACTTGCACCGTTAAACATGCCATATGCAACCCAAACCGCAAAGAATCCAATCAGCAACTGCAAGCCCTGACCTGATATATAATCAGCAATACCGGCACCTAAAAATGAACCGAAAGCCAGACCCGGTGCCAAATTACGGAATACATCCCACATTACTGCACCGCGTTTATGATGCGCTGAGACAGAGCTGATTGAGGTCACAATAATGGTTGCCAATGAGGTGCCGACAGCCAAATGCATAATGACTGAAGGATCATAATGCAGCTGCGTGAACACAATATATAAAATTGGCACAATAATCAGCCCGCCACCGACACCAAATAGTCCAGCGGCAAAACCAGCCATTGCACCAATCAATAAATATATGATTAACTCCATTATTCACATTCCACTGTTGCTTAGATTTAAATGGATTTAGAGACTCGACAACTGCAAAAAATCCTCGACGAAGCTCATCAGCTCCCTGAAGTTTTAATACTGAAACCAGTCACGACTTCAACCAATGATGATGTACGGGAAATTGCACTCAAAGGCGTTCAGAGCGTTTTAGTCTGTAGTACGAGGCAAACTCAAGGTCGTGGACAACGTCAACGACAATGGGTCTCACCTGAAGGGAACATCTATTTAAGCACATTGCTGAATACGCGAACACCCATTGATGGCCGGCTTGCCCTTGAAATTGCATTAAATATTTTGCAAATGCCAAGTCTGAAGAACCTGGATTTGCAAGTAAAATGGCCGAATGATCTTTATAGTACCCAAGGCAAATGGGGTGGAATTCTGGTTGAACCGCTTTCCCCGCATCAGGTGATTGTTGGTGTAGGGATCAATCTTGAACCTGTGCCCAAAGAACACATTGATCAACATGCAACCTCATTGAGTGAATTGGGCTTGACCCATATTTCTCGTATTCAGCTTGTTGCAGAGTTATATATGGCGATTCAACAGGCCAGTGAATGGTTTGATCATCATTGTTATAACCTGGCTGCCCGTTTCAATCACTATGCGGCTTTTAAAAATCAGGCGGTTGAATTTGAGCATCATTCGGGGCTATGTTCAGGTATCTTTTTAGGGATTCAGGATGATGGTGCGGTCAACATTGAAACCAGCGAAGGCTTAAAACAATTTTATCAAGGGCGCTTACGTCGCTTAGAAACCTCTCTTTAGAGAAATGTAATGAAGAATTTATGGTTAGATATTGGGAATACCCGTCTAAAATATTGGATTACCGATAACAATCAAGTCATCGAACATACTGCAGAAATGCATCTACAGTCGCCTGCCGATCTACTTTTAGGTCTGATTCAGCACTTTAAAAGTTTAAACTTGAATAATGTGGGTGTCTCTTCGGTACAAGACAAGAAAAACAACGACCGTATTCAATACATCTTAAAAAGTCTTGGTATTCAAGTGGTGTTTGCCCAAGTGCAGGCCGAATATGCCGGTTTAAGTTGTGGTTATGATAATACCAGCCAACTCGGTATTGATCGCTGGTTACAGGTTTTGGCTGTAGCACGTGATCCAGAGCAAAATTATTGTGTGATTAGCTGCGGGACGGCTTTAACCATTGATCTTGTAGATGGCTTACAGCATTTGGGCGGTTATATTCTACCGAATCTGTATTTACAGCGAGATTCTCTGATTCAAAACACCAAGGGAATTAAGATTCCTGATGCAGCCTTTGATGCATTAACACCTGGACGCAATACCATAGATGCGGTACATCATGGCATTTTATTGGGGTTGGTGAGTAGCATTGAAAAGGTGCTAGAGCAATCACCTCGACAACTGATTTTAACGGGTGGTGATGCGCCTTTATTCGCCATTTTTTTACAAAAATACCATCCGATTATAGAGACCGATTTATTATTGAAAGGTCTACAGCGCTATATTCAGCATTATGCTGAAATGAGATAAGGTTGTATGGCCTGCCAAACTTCAGGCAGTTCCGTACAACCTTCAGAATCAATAAAGTGTCCCTGACATTGAGCAGAAATCAGCTCAGCATCTAAACTTTGAGCCTGTTCAATACTAAGTTTTGGCGGAACGTGATTATCCCCTTCTGAATAGATCACTACACGATTTTCAATCTGGCGTTTCAGCAATTCAAAATCAATCTGGGCGGCATCGATAAAAGGATAGACTTCTTCTAAACGCCCCAGATGTCCATTAAAACCGGCAACCAAAACCAGCTGTTTAATACGCTGATGATTTAAATGTTTGGACAAATAATGTAATGCCGCCACAGTCCCCAAACTATGCGCAATCACAATACTATTTTCATCAAGTTCTTCTATCTGCTCATCAATTTGTGATTCCCAAACAGACAATTCTGGATGTGTTGAAGGATCCAAACGCAATACTTTTAAACTGTAATGCTGCTGATCTGCAGTCTGCTGAATCCAGGGATACCAGTTTTCTTCTGGGCTGGCAGTATAGCCATGTATCACGTTCACTTGAGCCATTATTATTCTCCCCTCTAATTATGCCGTTTAGTGTGCAACAAGCTCAGCCTGAATAAAGTGATTCATTTGTTGGTCTTTTTTTATTAAAATACAAATTACAGAAGGTCTTGCCCTCCATAATTCAATCACTTACTTAAAAATACAAATGGCTTTTCAAGTGCATTAATGATGTAACAAAGGTTTCAGGACATCCCAGACTTCTTTAAAATCATTAAAACCATCACTTTGCATAACATAAAATGCCCCGCATGCTTCACCTCTTGCATCTGGGCATTAATAAAGTGCCCTAACAGGACAGCTTTAGGCGGAGACACATAAGGATCATTGCAGGAAAATAGTAAAAACCGGGTCGCAATCTGTTTTTGCAAAATGGCCATGTCTAACTTTGCCTGCCGAATAAAACCATCCAGTTCGGGCAATGCGGTTAATTTATCTTTAAAACCGGCAACCAAAATCAGCCCTTTAATTTGAGTCTGGCTGAGTTCCTGAGTTAAAAAATGCAAGCTCGCAAGACACCCCAGACTATGCGCGACAATAATGCTTTCCGGATCTAATTTTGGCATTTGCATCTGTAACGCTTGTTGCCATATTTGAAAATTAGGCGCGTTTGCATCGGGTAGTGTCAAACGTCTTGCAAGATGACCTGAATGTTGGACCTGCTGGCTGAGCCATGGAAACCAATGATCATTCGGCGATTCCTGATCACCATGCACGATATAAACTTTCTTCTGAAGTTGTGACATGTCTTTTCTTCTTGTTATGGACAATTTTATTATGGTTTTATATTTATCCTATTTCATAATAATAGGTAGAGTTGTTTTGTATTTCTCATTTTAATTTTATTTAACCTACAAATTCACAAACATTATTTTCAAGTTTAGAAAGCACTAAATGATCTGATAAAAAACAAAAAAGGCGCCTATAGCGCCTTTTTTACGATGAGAAGTACAATCTTACTTCTTATCGTTTCCACCGAACAATGGTCCCATACCGCCACCACCGCCGAATTTATTTTGCATACCGCTCAATGATTTCATCATTTTTGCCATACCCGATGGATTAGCAAATTTCTTCATCATTTTCGCCATTTGCGCATGTTGTTTAATCAGTTTATTGACTTCAACAACTTCCATACCACAACCCGCTGCGATACGTTTTTTACGGCTCGGGTTCATCAGGTCTGGATTACGGCGTTCTTTAATGGTCATCGACTGGATAATCGCTTCCATTTTTTTCACTTGCTTTTCAGGATTGGCTTGCGCAATCGCATCTTGAATACCTGAATTGCTCATGCCAGGCAACTTGTCCAAGAAGCCCATCATGCCGCCCATTTTGTTCATTTGCTCAAATTGCATCAGCATATCTTCAAAGTTGAAGCTGCCGCCTTTTTGCAATTTTTTCGCCATTTTTTCGGCTTGTTCTTTGTCGATCTTGCGTTCAACTTCTTCGACTAAAGAAAGCACGTCCCCCATACCCAGGATACGTTGTGCAATACGCTCAGGATGGAATGGCTCTAGGGCATCGAGTTTTTCACCCATACCCAAGAATTTGATTGGCTTACCAGTAATGGCACGAACAGAAAGTGCCGCACCACCGCGCGCATCACCATCGGTTTTGGTCAGGATCACACCGGTTAAAGGTAGCGCATCGTTAAAGGCTTTTGCAGTATTTGCCGCATCCTGACCGGTCATAGCATCGACTACAAACAAGGTTTCAGTTGGGTTAATGGCTGCGTGAAGCTCTTTAATTTCGTCCATCATGTCGTCATCGACATGCAAACGACCTGCTGTATCGACAATCAGCACATCAGCGAACTGAATTTTTGCTTGTTCAATGGCACGCTTGGCAATGGTAATTGGTTTTTCGTCAGCGCTCGATTCAAAGAAAATTGCGCCCACTTCGCCTGCAACAGTTTGTAGCTGTTTGATTGCCGCTGGACGGTAAACGTCGGCAGAAACCATGGCTACTTTTTTCTTTTGGCGTTCTTGTAAGAAACGTGCAAGTTTTGCGGCAGTGGTGGTTTTACCCGCACCTTGCAAACCTGCAAGCAGTATAACCACGGGTGGTTTTGCTGCGAGGTCGAGGCTTTCATTGGCCTCACCCATCATTTTTGTGAGTTCGTCATGGACGATTTTTACGAATGCCTGGCCCGGTGATAACTGAGTCATCACTTCCTGACCCAATGCTTCTTCCTTAACTTTCGCGATGAATTCACGAGTTACAGGTAACGCAACATCGGCTTCAAGAAGTGCCATACGTACTTCACGTAACGTATCTTTAATATTGTCTTCGGTTAGCTGCCCTGAGCCAGTAACATTTCTTAAACTCTGCGTGAGTCGTTCTGTTAAGGTATCAAACATTGCAAAATCCGCTTAAAATTGCCAGTTGCAAAAAAATCTTTCTTAAAATAGAAAATTTATGCATAAGATGCTATAGGATACTGTAGTTCACGTAGAATTTATATAAATGAATATTCAACATCCTGAAAAAGGTTTGACATGATCAGTCTCCCCTTGGTTTACACGATCTTAGCATTAATTTCTTATACCACATCTTTCTGGTATTTGTTTATTCACTTAATGTCAAAACGTGATCCGAACCATTGGTTTGTAGGGCTTGTACTCGGTTTAGGGTTATTGCTACATGCGGGTGTTTTGTATAACGATATGCTGACACCTTTAGGTGTAAATTATGACGTATTTCTCTTAGTGTCATTTACATCGGGTCTGATGTTATTGCTGAGTTTAATCTTTAGTACTTACCGCCCCATTTTGGCATTGAATTTACTAGGTATTCCAGTTGCTGCGACCGGCTTAATTTTAGGTTTTGCCTTAAGCAAACCCAATCAGGTGATTGAACAACACTCATTAGGCTTAGACATTCATATTATTTTGTCTTTATCGGCCTATGCCGTTCTGTTGATGGCAACCATACAAGCAGTGATTCTGTGGTTCCAAGATCGTGAATTAAAGAACAAGCAAAAAAGAATTTGGGTCAATTTACTGCCTTCATTCCAAGCCATGGAATCTTTGCTGTTTGATCTCATTATTACCGGTTTTATCTTGCTGACATTAGCTTTAGGTTTTGGTTTTTTCACTATTGAAGACTTTTTTGCCCAACATTTAGCCCATAAAACTGCCTTTAGTATTATTTCCTGGTTTGTCTATGGATCGCTGCTGATTGGTCATTATAAATTTGGCTGGCGTGGTCAGAAAGCGATTCGCTTTACCTTGATTGGTTTTATGCTGCTGGCGATTGGTTTTATTGGTTCCAAGTTTGTACTGGAAATGATTTTGGGGAAATAAGCACCTTTTTTCATTTGCTTAATACCAGACACGGAACAATAATCAGATAGTTAGTGCGAAATATGACAAATCAACAAAAAGCTCAATCTTTATGATTTGGGCTTTTTCCCACACAATAAACCAATGATTTAAAAAGAATAAATTGATAATTTCGTATAACGTGTATTATGTTAATTTTAACCAAATTAAAATAAAAGATTTGATTTTGTGACAGTCTAACCTAAAAGTAATATATTGATTAATCTTGTTTTATTTACGATATTTATAGCAGTATGACTTCAAAAACTACAACGCTTAAATTTTAAATTGCATATCAACATGGTATCGCTGATCAACACCATCTTGATATGTACGATGCTGCTATATCTTATTTAGGTTTTGCTAAAGCACTAAATATTACAATTGGAGCAATACTTAATAAGCAAGTTAAAGTCAAAGGTAATAACACCGGTGGCATTAAAGTCTATTTAGAAACATCCAAAAAAGGAATTTTTGAACAGCTCGTTACTATCATTATTGAAAACCCACTAATACTATCGCTACAGTAATTTTAGGAACATCAGGTTCTGCTCTATGGGATGGTATTAAATTTGTCTGGGGTGGGCTATTAAACCAAGTTCAGCCAAAGCCATCACAAAAAATAATGGATAGAATTGAACCAATTTTAGGAGAATTACACCAAGCTCTGGAAACTCCTTTACAAGAAGCACATCGCCCAATAACAAATGATAAAGATCTAACTGTGGAAGTTTCTTGCGGACGTAAACAAGGAACTATCAACTTCGATGATTCAACATTAAAAGTAATATCTGAAAAAAGATCAGATAAAATCGAAGATGGTAAAATAGGAAATGTAACTAAATATAATAATATCAGCCATATAGGTAGATATTATGATGAGGATTTAGATAAAACGATTCCCTTCCATTCAGAAGCCTTATCTAAATATGAGCAAGAACTACTAACATGGTCACTTCATGAATCAAATAAAGATATAAATAAAGGAAAGTTGAAAATTTCAGCAATACCAATAAAAACGGTTACAGGAAAACTCAAAAGATATGATTTTGTAGATATAGAAAAAGCTTAAACGATAAATTGTATTTTTCTGTTGAGAATACCTTACGAATATTAAGTCTATTTAACATAATGGTGCTTATACGAAACGCAATTGAAATAATATTTTAATATCAACAAGTTAAGATAAAAAGTTGAAAGATCAGCAAAATTCCGGCTTGGAAACAAGTCGGATTTTTTTAAACAGTTCTAATATTTTTTGCCAATTAAACTGATCGTTATTCAATCAAATTGAAACTTAGTTCAATGTTCCCTACATTCCCAGGGTAAAAATTATCCGCAATTTCTGCGGATAAAACAGGAATAGTTTTTAGCCAGACGTGCATCCTGTTAATGCCAATACAATGGCGCAAATTAATTAAATTAATTTTAATGAATAAATTAAGTATTTATTACATCTGCTCATGATTGAATGATAAAAACCACTTGGAAAAAAATTGTTAAACAGATTTAAAATATAAATCCTTAAATCACAAGCGTAGACCATTGCAATTCAAGACCTAAGCTAGACATCCTGCCTAAAAAAACGTATAACCCTGTTTTTCTTTATACAGGTCTAACACTTTGAAACTTGTTCTTGCACCCATGGAAGGTTTAACTGATCCCATCATGCGTGATGTACTCACTCATGTCGGCAGCTTTGACTGGTGTGTAACCGAGTTCATTCGTGTGACCGACTCTGTGCTTCCCGACCATGTCTATCATAATTACTGCCCTGAATTACTGAATGATGGCAAAACCGCTGCTGGTACACCTGTCCATGTGCAGTTTTTGGGAAATAACCCTGAAATGCTGGCAGCCAATGCCATTCGTGCGGTGGAACTGGGTGCCCCTGCCATTGATATGAATTTCGGTTGTCCTGCAAAAACGGTAAACCGTCATCGTGGTGGCTCAGTATTATTGGATGAACCTGACGTAGTACATATGCTGGTCAAAGCCGTTCGAGATGCCGTACCGAGTCATATTCCAGTATCTGCCAAAATGCGTTTAGGTTATATGGATCGGAATTTCACCCTGGAAAATGCCCACGCCATTGAAGATGCCGGTGCAGCTTGGGTTACCGTCCATGCTCGCACCAAAGCTGAAGGTTATACGCCCCCTGCATTTTGGGATCAGTTACAACCCATTCGTGAAGCACTGAAAATTAATGTGATTGCCAATGGTGAAATTTGGACCAATGCAGATGCAAAACTATGCCGCCTAGAATCAGGCTGTGAAGATTTGATGATTGGTCGAGCTGCTGTGACTACACCCGATATCACACAATGTATCCGCAAAAATACCGATGAACCACTTATTAACTGGGATGAGCTTTTAGACTTACAAATCCGCTTTTTAAATGGTCCCTATAAAAAAGAAATTAATATGGTCGGACGCTATAAGCAGTGGCTCGGCATGATGTCTAAACATTATCCTGAAGCTAAAGAATTGTGGAATGAAGTGAAACGCATCAAAGCTTTGATTGAAATTATTGAAAAATTAAATGTCTTAAAGCAGTAAATAAAAAGCCTTTGAATATTCAAAGGCTTTTTTTATTTAGCTATTTTGTTTACGCTGTTTTAAATTTTCCACATGTATTCGATTAGTTTTCCAAGACTTTTCTAAAACTTCTTTTTCGATTCGTAATTGAATCCGTTTCAGTTTCATCGCAGGAATGACCTCCTCTTTAAAGTTTTTCACATAATCCACCCATGCTGCACCACGAAATACATTAGCTGGCATATCGGTTTTAAACTCACAATCAGGCATAAATACAACGATTGAATGCAAATATTCAGGGCCAATAATATCTGCCAATACCTGTTCTAACACCTTTTGGTGTTTATAATTTTGATGCAATGGATTTTGAAATTTATAGCTCTTTTTAAAGATTTTCTGCGTCCACATTTTCTGGCGTTCACTACCGAAAACCCAGCCTTTATAATTTTTAGTTTCAATAATAAAGATGCCGTAGGGACTTAATAAAATATGATCAATTTGGGTCGTTCCCGCTTGTTCATCCGGCAAAGTACAATCATTTAATAAAATATATTGAGGGTCTTTCAAATAGAGTTTGACCTGTAGAGCTACCGCCAATTCACCAACTTTTCCCTTAATAAAGGGTTTAAAGGCTTTGATGATAGCTATTGCAACAAAAGCAAGAATGACCCACCAAAAAGTTGAAAATAACTGACTTAATATTGTTTCCATAATTTTATAACTTATTAAAATTTATAAGGAACAATAACAGTTTTTTCTATTTAAATTATTGTTTCTCTAAACGGAGTAAAATATCCTTATTATCCAAACCACCTGCAAAACCCACCAGTTTGCCATTTGCACCTACTACCCGATGGCACGGTGCAATAATCGAAATTGGATTTTTTCCATTCGCGGCACCCACAGCACGAACCGCTTTTACATTGCCAATCTGTTCGGCAATATCTCGGTAACTTCGGGTTTCTCCAAATGGAATGGTCAACAAAGCTTGCCATACTTTCTGTTGAAACTCGGTTCCTTCAAAATCCAAAGGCAAATCAAATTGCTGTCGTTTTCCAGCAAAATATTCAGTTAACTGCTTTTGGGTTTCCAACAAAATCGGATGATGCGTTTGTTCGATCAATTCGGCTAAACGGACACGTTTGGGATTTTCATTTTCCCAAAGTACCGCGACTAAAGCCGTTTCATGAGCGACCAGTTTTAAAGTACCGACAGGAGAAGCCATTTCCATAAATGCCAGTTTCATCGTCTTCTCCTGCAGTGAAATAAATGGTCCAGATTTTATGATGATGACAGTTTCATCAACACTAATCCAGAAATAATCAGTACCGCTGCCAACATACGCATTGCTGACGCTGGCTCACCTAAAATAAAGATTCCGATCAAGAACGAACCCACTGCACCAATGCCTGTCCAAATCGTATAGGCTGTACCGAGCGGCAAGGTTCGCATAGCATAAGCCAGCAAAGTAAAACTTAAAATCATAAACACCAAGGTAATAATACTCGGCGTTAGACGTGTGAAACCTTCTGAAAGTTTCATTGCATACGCCCATACAATTTCAAAAATACCGGCTAAAATTAAAACCATCCAAGCCATGACGACTATGCTCCACCTGATTAGGGTCAGGTCGTCCTGACGAATTGTCTTGGTATAGATATCAATAAGATTGCACCAAGGGAGGTCGTTCCTCCTTTAATTCATTATTATATAAATGATTGCTTTAAATTAGTGCGGATTTTACATTTTTTGACCAATCTATCGCGCTAAAAACACCCAAATAAAAATACGACTGGTGCTCACCAATCGTATTTTTTTGATCACAATACTCATCTAAAATTTAAAACGAATACCTGCGCCATAGAGCCATTCATCTTTAGAAGATGATTGTTGCTGCAAAGCTGTTTCTTCATTCCCCTTGTTATAGCCATATGCAACATCAACAAAAGGCATGACCTTTTTATTGATTTCATACCGCGTTTCCAGACCCAGTTGCGCGGTATTTAAACCCGACTTTTTGGCATAGTTTGAGTCATCACTGAAAATGACATTCAGATCCAGATAAGGTTTAAGAATCAGTTTTTGGGTCAGCAGCAAATCTCGCTCGGTTTCCAACGTGAATGACACTTGCTGATCCTGTCCCACAAATAAATAGGCATCAGTTTCAAAGAAATAGGGCGCCAAGCCATCAATACCGACTATGGCACCCACCTGCTCCTGATCCACTTCACGATTCTGGTTATTCAAATAACGTAGACCAGCTTGTACATCCCAAAAATCACTCACCATACGACTATATAACACTTTGGCATCATATTCGGCTTGCTCTGATTCAGCCCGATCTGCATGGACTTTGATAAAAACCTTGTTTTCATCCGTGCCAATTCGGGTTTCCAGTTCCGACTTTAAAATACCTTTGCCATCATCATTGCGTAACCATTTACTTTCAACCGTGGTTTGCTGATAAATCTGTCCACCATGCTCTTTGATATGCGCAGCATGATCCGCCTCATCTGAACTGGATTGCTCCTGTTGTAGGGATTGCATCGGTTTTTCTTTAACCGCAGTCGTTGCTACTGCTGACTCTGTTTGATGCTGTGAATAATCGTCATGCACTTCAGTAGATTGTCCAGACTGCTGTGGCATCGGCATAGAATGGTGCTGTTCCTGCGCAACACTTTGCCCGCTCAACAACAGTAATGAGGCACTCAATGTGCTCATGGCAAATAAATTAATGATGTGCATGTGAATCTCCTTGCTGAGCTGGACTTGGAGTAGATGTTGGAATTGATGTTTTACCTCCATCCACATTCGCAACAACCAGTTTACTCATCATCCCAGATGACATGTGATAAAGCAGATGGCAATGGATTGCCCATTCCCCCACCTCATCCGCAGTGAGCAGTGCAGTAACTGTCTTACCCGGTGGCACAATCAAGGTATGCTTGTTGGGCAGGTCTGATAATGCCTGTCCATTTTCCAGTTGCATAAACATGCCATGCAAATGCATCGGATGCGCCATCATGCTGTCATTGATAAATTTCAAGCGAATGCGTTCACCATACTTGACCTGCAAGGGTTCAACTTCGGTAAATTTCTTGCCGTTAATGGTCCAAATATAACGCTCCATGGTGCCACCCAAACGGACTTCCAATTCACGTTCTGCAGGACGGCTATCGGGTTGTGGAGTGAGCGATTTCAAATCACTATATTGCAGTGCCTTATGTCCTGCCGGAGTGGACGCATTTGCCCAGCCTTCAACAGGTTTATTGCTCTCCACTAATGGTTCCGCTACTGCATGTGCAGAATGATTCATTCCTTGTTGTGGTTTTGAATCAGACTTTGCTTGATGTTGTGAATGGTCATTCGTCTTAGTGTGGTTCATTTGCGAATGATCCATCGTCGCTGAATCATGTTTCATCTTGGAATGATCCATCTTTGAATGATCCATGGCTTGATGATTTATTTGACTTGAGCTTGGTGGATGAGCACTTTCTTGACTGGTGTTCATCTGAGCGTGATTCATATCAGCATGATCACCCGATGATGAGCCATGTCCCATATCTTCCATTGTCAGCAAGGCACGTGGACGCGGTTTGGGCAGAGTAACGCCATGTTTTGTTGTAGCCAATTCATTGTGCAATGTGCCAATCGCAAAACCGCTACGATCGATTGACTCGGCCTCAATTTGATAATGATCAGCTTTCGGCTCGACTACAACATCATAGGTTTCTGCAGTACCGATTCGAAACTCATCGACTGGCACTGGTTTAACTGGCTGCCCGTCAGCACTCACTACGGTCATTTTCAAGTTGGGAATACTGACATCATAAAATGACATGGCGGAGGCATTAATAAAACGTAAACGGACTTTTTCATTCGGCTTAAACATGCCGGTCCAGTTTTGTTCAGGTGTTTTGCCATTAATCAAAAAGGTATAACCGGTAACATCGGACAAATCGGTTTTCAGCATGCGCATTTGATTCCACATGGAACGATCTTGCCAGGTATTTTTTAGTCCATCACGCTTAACTTGCTTCAACACGTCGGCCACAGTTTCACGTTGATCCTGATAGTATTCTGCTGACTTTTTCAGGTTCTTCAGGATCTGTTCACCCCTCGACTGGTGAAAATCGGACAACATCACCACATAATCACGCTCGGCTTGTTCATGCGCTGCAACTGGCTTTTTATCTTTGGGATAAATCACCAGTGCGCCATATAAACCATCCTGTTCCTGTCCTTTGGAATGTGCGTGATACCAATAGGTTCCGTTTTGACGTACCTTGAAACGATAGACAAAATCCGCCTGTGGCTTAATGCCCTTGAACTGGTTAAACCCCGGCACGCCATCCATCAAGCCAGGTAGCAATAGACCATGCCAATGAAGGGAGGAATCCTGGGTTTTAAGATTGTTATGCACATGAATAACGGCGTCATCACCTTCTTCAAATTCTAGAAGCGGTGCCGGAAACTGACCATTGACCGTGATGCGTTTTAAGGGCTTGCCGGTGATATTCACCATCTGTTCATCAATGTTCAGATGATATTCTTTGACCGCAGCAAATGCCCACGATGATGACACTAAACACACCCCAACTAAGAGGCTTTGAGTTAATTTAATTGACATGAGTTAACCTGTAATTTAAAAATAAAAATGTTTTTTAAATCAAGATTAAGCTTTAGGAGGACGTAAGATTTGTTGCCAGAAGCCGGTTAAATGCTGGGCTGAATAATCAAAATTGCGCTGTGGATGTTCTTGAACTTCTTCTAAATGTACTAAATCGGATATTTGTGAATCCAGCCAGACCGTTAAACTCTGACAATGCAACTGTACGCAATCATTACAACTAAAATGCTGTTGCTGATCGGTCATGGCTTGATGACAATCTTGATTATGCGCTGCTTTTACATGTTCTGAAGAATGTTGCATATGAGGTTCAACACTCACCGAATCATGGCAACCCGACATTGCGGTCATTTCTGCATTGTGACGATGATCAACACTCGCTTCATTCATCATTTGCTGATGCATAGGTTTTGCTGATGCAAAGGCAACACTACTCCACCCGATGGCAAAAACCATCAGGAACACAAACCAAACCTGTTTGCGTAATGAAGTCAGCAAAGAATCATCCTTTCGCCAGTCCAGAATAAAATATAAATCATTTTACTTCGATTTATATCTAACAGCATAACCAAGAACAAAGTTATACACAATTCTTTAAATTTATACTCAACAATGCATCGTTCGCTATTTTCATGCACATTAAAACAATAAAGTTATTTTTTAAACAGGCTTACTTATAAGCACAGATTAATAAACAACCATATATTTTAATACCTTAACCCATTAAAAAAGGACTCAATTGAGTCCTTTTTATACATTTAATGTCTAATTATTAAACTATTGCTCTACAATCGTTTACAAACTAATCAAGTTATCCATACAGTTATCTACACAGATATCCATATGGTTATCCATAAAGTTATCCACAACTTAGGAGCGATTAATTAGAGAATATTAGAGATTTACAGCGCCTACTTTTGCAAGTTCTGCACGCATTTCATTAATCACAGCTTGATAATCCGGTTTACCGAAAATCGCTGAACCAGCAACAAACATATCTGCACCCGCTTCTGCAATTTCACGAATATTGGCAGGTGTTACGCCCCCATCCACTTCCAAACGGATGTCACGACCTGAAGCATCAATGATTTTGCGTGCTTGACGAAGTTTGTCTAAAGTCATTGGAATAAATTTTTGACCGCCAAACCCTGGGTTGACACTCATCAATAACACTTGATCGACTTTATCCAAAACATAATCCAGATAATGCAAAGGTGTTGCCGGGTTAAACACTAAACCTGCTTTCGCACCACCGGCTTTAATCAACTGTAAAGAACGGTCAATATGGTCGGTTGCTTCTGGGTGGAACGTAATAATGTCCGCACCCGCTTCCAAGAAATCGCCAATCATACGATCGACTGGTGAAACCATCAAATGCACGTCAATCGGTGCTTTAATCCCATATTTTTTTAATGCTTTACACACAGCTGCACCAAACGTCAGGTTAGGGACATAATGGTTATCCATCACGTCAAAATGTACGACATCTGCGCCAGCAGCGAGCACATTTTCAACTTCTTCGCCTAAACGAGCAAAGTCAGCAGATAAAATTGATGGTGCAATTAAATATGGCTTGGACATGGGGAGAACCTGGCTATGTATTCGAATTGATTTTTCGCATTATAACAAATTGAACCTTGCTGCTGTGATTCAATCCTGATTCGATTCTATTTATTCGGCATTCCAAATCTGCAACATTACGTTCCAATTTTTAACTTTAGCTATTTTTTTAATCTGTTATGTTGATATCACACCACAAGGTAAATGAGAATGAAAAGCAATACCCAAATTACCACATCAGAAGCCGCCCGTATCGCCAAGCGTTTACTCAATCATTGGAAACATAAATTTGACGTTGCTGAAACTGACGGCGATTTTAGTATTTTTATGCCGGATGCAACCGTGAAGCTGATGCCACAGTCAGAAGCATTATTGGTCTCGATTGATAGCTCGCTAGAAGACTTGAGTACTTTAGAAAAAGTCGTTCTCGATCATTTAAGCCGTATGGCAGAGCAAGAATTTACCGCAACATGGCAGCATCAATAAAAAAGGGAGAATCATGTTCTCCCTTTATTTCTACTTAAGCATCATGCTTCAAGTTGCACAGCATGAAATTGCAAATGATCATCGATAAAACTTTGAATAAAATAATAACCATGATCATAGCCTGCGTGTTCACGCAAGGTCAGTGACTGTCCCACTTGGGCACAAGTCTGTTTAAATAATGCCGGATTCAATTGCGCGTAGAATTGATCTTTCGATCCTTGATCAATCAAAATCTCTGTAAACAATGCCCCTTTTTCTTGAATCAAGGCAGTCGCATCATGCTTTAACCATTCATTTCGATCTTCACCAAAATAATTCGAAAAGGCTTTTTCACCCCATGGGCATTGGCTAGGTGCACAAATTGGCGCAAAAGCAGAAACTGATTTAAATTTTTCAGGATATTTCAGTGCCAGTGTCAATGCACCATGTCCGCCCATGGAATGTCCGAAGATTCCCACTGCATCCGCTTGTACTGGAAAGTTCTGAATGACTAAATCATAAAGCTCATCAACAATAAAGCTTTCCATTTGATAATGTTCAGCCCACGGCGCTTGGGTGGCATTAATATAAAAGCCTGCACCTTGACCGATATCCCAAGAATCGCCTTGCGCAACATGCTCACCTCTTGGCGAAGTATCAGGACTAATCAGGATCAAACCCAGTTGAGCTGCCAAACGTTGCGCATGCGCTTTAATCGCGAAGGTTTCTTCTGTACAGGTCAGACCGGCTAAATAAAAAAGTGCTGGACATGCTTGACCGGTTAAAGCCTGAGGGGGCAAGAAAATGCCAAATTTGGTTTGTCCTTTGAGAACATTAGAATTAAAAGCATAAATTCGCTGTTCACCATCAAAGCATCGATTATGTTGGATTAATTCCATGTCTATTTTTCCTTATTGTGTTTGAACACTTAATTGGGGTATTTCTATCTTCGTCTCTGTTTTTGAGGTCACTGGAAATAATCGTTGTTCCAATTGCGGCAACATAAATTCCATATTCTTACCAATCGACCATTGGGGTTCGGACGCTTCAAAACCCTGCGCCTTTTCCCATTGCGCCACGGTGTCTTTGGTTTGCTCAAATGCGGCACTCACAGAGGTCTGTTCACGCATAGCCTGATCAAAGAATGCACGCCCAAAATACGTATAATCCGCTTCATTTGAACAACCGAAAGATGCTCGATCTGCGGCAGATGCGGTAATAATTAAAGTATTGTCATCTTGTAAGGCTGGAACAAAACTGCCTGAATAACATGCAGAAATCACAATCACGCGCCAGCGAATCCCCGACTTGTCCAAAGTCTCTTTTAGCCATTTTGGATCGACATCGTTTAGATCTATCGGTGCATTTTCCATCTCAAACTGATTCGGTAAACCATGTGAGGTCATGTATAAAAATAACACATCACTTTCACGGTTCATCTGCTGACCTATTCGACGTAAAGCCATCTCCATACTGGTACGCGAAGCAATCGGAGTTTTTGTACGGGTCTCAGGATTATTCACCAAGATGAGTGAACGACCAAAGGTTCCAAAGCGTGTATCAAACTGTTCCTTAATCCGCTCGACTTCCGACTTAAACACGTCTTGATAACCTGCGCCTGCTACCCCTAAAAAATACCAATGCGATTGTGTAAATTCACCATACTGAACATCTTCCAGAGATTTATTCAGGACACGGCTTTGCGCATAAAAGGCATCTTCGGCAAACGTTGGTGGTGTTTCTTCAACTTTCCAGATCGGCTGGCTTTTGACCGACATTTGCCAGACCACCAGGGTAAAAAGCGTTGCTGCAACAATCAGTCCACGCTCCCACCAAGGCCACTTTAATTCACGTGAAAAAACCCAGACTACGGCCAAACTTTGCCAAACAAACAGCACCATGAATATCATCGGTAAATAGTCATAGAAGATGTAAGGCAATACATCGATATAACCCAAATACTGAATCAGACTTTGTAATAAGGCGATATGCGTATCCAGTACCAGCCACAATAAGGCCGGCACCAACATCAAACGGGGATTATTAATACGTTGCGAAAGGAAAATACCGACAATCAGCGCAATAAAAGGCCATAAGGCATAACTGATCAAGCCTTGAGGATTAAACTCCCCCACTTCCCCTGAACTTAACCAACTAAATAAACTGTTGGCACTGCCGCCTAAAATTCCCCAAAAAATCAGTTGTAAAATTGAAGGGCGAACAATTTGTAAAGACCGACGTGATCCCAAAAAGAGCCACATCCCTGCAGTTTGGTTGCTTTTAAAATCATGCCAAAAATTGATGGAGGGTTTAAAGTCGATCATAGGATTTAGGGTTAGCTGTAGCTCGCTGATTCACTGTGTAAGTTTATGCTTGATGGAAGTTTTATCAATGCTGCTTTGGCACTATATAACAAATTAATGCACAATATTGAAGCAATTACCAAACTACTCTACAAGATGATGCTGAAAGTAGGCATCAAAACGACAAGCATCGCCTTGCCATTGATGATTGGGTTCCTGATCAGCCAAATATACGGCTAAACGAGGACGTTTTACTACAACTCGTTTTGCTACTTTTTGTGCCAAAATCAATAAATTATCACCCAGATCCATTTCACCATCTTCAGGTAATAACATATGCAACAATTGCATCTGCTTTTTGACTTGGGCCTGCTTTTTGATGGCTTGCTGGTTTTGATCACGTTGTGGAAACATCGGGTCGAGATAGACGACATCAACCACAGCATTTTTTTCAGCTTGATGAATTAAATAGTCGGCAGAATCGGAAAAAATCAGATCAATCCGGGCTACAACCGAACTTAAAAACGGATCGCTTTCAGCATTGCTTTTGGTATCTTCAAGCAAGGTAAATAAAATCGGATGTCGCTCAACCAAGGTGACATTAGCACCTAAATGCGCCATCAACAAACTGTCATGCCCCAGACCAGCAGTCGCATCGATCAAGCTGGGCTTTTCACCGAGATTACATGCTCGTGCAATCATTTCAGATTTTAATGACGATCTTTTTAAACGTGGAACTTCCGCTTTCCAGTCCGGTTGCATCTTCATGCCATTGGCACACAGCCAAAGTCCGGACTCATCTACACATAAAGCCAACTCTGGATTAAAACGCAAAAATCGGGCATTGAGCTTTTCAATGATTTCAAGATTTACCTTCACTCCACGAGAAGAAAGCACAGCAGAATACTGCTGTGCTTTCTGTTGAAATTCTTGTTCTACAAATAAGCGGATGTCGCTTACCATAATTTCCAGCCTGTAAATGCAAAGAGTAAGATTAAAAGACCCGAGGCAATACGATACCAAGCAAAGACCATAAAATCACGTTTTGCGACATAGGCAACCAATACTCGAATTAGAATCAAAGCCGAAACAAATGAAACCAGAATCCCTGCTGCAAGGACAGTCCAATCTTCAGTACTTTGGAATACATGATAGCTCTGATAAAGATCTAAAAGACCTGCACCAATAATCACCGGTATCCCGAGGAAGAAAGAAAATTCAGTGGCCGCTTTACGTGATATCCCCAAGAACATTGCACCAATAATGGTTGCACCAGAACGTGAGGTTCCCGGAATTAACGACAGCACTTGGATTAAACCAATCCACATTGCTTCTTTATAGCTGATATTCTCGACTTCTTCGGCATTCACTTGAGGTGGATTTTTTTCAATCCAGATAATAATGAAACCACCCACGATCAAGCCAATCGCAACCGCAATATCATTAAATAACAATTCTTTGACTGCTTGTCCAAAGGTGAGACCAATCAGTACGATTGGAATTGAAGCCATAATCAGGCTAAACCCCAAACGGCGACCTTTGGGTTCACCGGTAAACATACCCGTAGCTGCACCCCACAGACGCGCCCAGTATTCATAAATCACTGCTGCAATCGCGCCCATTTGAATGGCGATCACGAATACATCACTTTTTTCTTTGGTCCAGAAATTCATTAATTCGGAAGCGAGAATTAAATGTCCGGTACTTGAAATAGGTAGAAATTCGGTAATACCTTCAACAATACCCATAATTGCCGCTTTCAGCAGCAGTAAAAGATCCATACAAAATCCTAATTATGATTTGCCTTGTTCTGGAATTTTTTTCCAAGCGTTATCACGTAAATATACAGGTAATGCCTGTTCAGCACTGACCCATTTTTTTTGCTCGACATCTGCGCGCGCAATGGTAGCAATATCTTGCGCAGTCGCACTTAAGTCTTTGTATTGTATTTGTTCAGGCTTAAGCAAAGCTGAACCAGAACCCACAAGTTCAAATTTAACCACTTGGCTGGCATCATCGTAATTTAACAGTTGCTCTTCATCCACAGCCTGCATAATGTCCTGTGAATTTAACTCAAAACTCGCAATGTAAACTTCTTTCATCCGTGCATCGAGTACCGCTGTCACGGCGGTTAAACCTGCAACACGATATGCTGCCTGAGCCAAAGCTTGTAAGCTTGAAACAGGAACAACGGGAAGGTCATTTGCCCATGCCAAGGCTTGAGTCACCGCTGCATTAATCCGTACGCCACTAAAAGAACCGGGACCACGGCTAAATGCGATTGCAGTTAATTCAGATGCAGATAGACCAAGCTGTGTAAATGCCTGCTCAATCATTGGGAGAATCGTTTGCGTTTGTGCTTTTGCTCGCGCATCTAATTGGAAAAATAATTCTTGGGTTTCATCTACAATAGAGACGGAACACTGCTCATTGGCAGTTTCCAATGCCAGCAATTTCATGCACAACCTTAATTAATTTAAATGTAAAAAACGACGCATATCATACTCCACTCATCCGCGCTAGGCGAGATTTTCCATCTGAGGAATACAAAAAAGCCTATCGCCAGCTGGGCTGAATAAATCCGTTCAAATTACAGTTCAACTGCTTCCAGGTTCTGAAAATTCTTAAAATGTTCTGCGTAGTGCATGGCACTCATTTTTAATTTAACTTCAGCAGCCTCATCTAAGGTTTTCACTATTTTCCCGGGTGAACCCATCACTACAGAATTATCTGGAATAACTTTGCTTTCAGGAATTAACGCATTCGCCCCGATGATGCAATTTTTACCAATCACCGCATGATTTAAAATGACCGAGTTAATGCCAATTAAAGTGTTATCCCCAACGGTACAACCATGCAAAATCGCTTGATGCCCAATCGTGACATAGCTGCCAATATGCATATCGATTCCAGCATCGGTATGTAAAACTGCATTTTCCTGAACATTGCTAAAATCACCAATTTTGATTTTGCTGTTATCACCACGGATCACTGCACCAAACCAGACACTGACCTGTTCCCCCATTTCAACTTGACCAATCACCGTCGCATTTTCCGCTACCCAGCCATCCCAGGGCTGGTGTGTTGCTTGAGGTGCATATCCATTAAATTTGTACATCATGTGGTGATATTCCTTGATCTATTTATTACGTTTAATCTTATTCATATGAAATGCTGGAGAATTTACTAAAAATGGCCATTCCTTTTGATAATCCAAACCATACTGAAACAGTGAAACCAGCATCCGTGCAGTTAAGCCCCAAACGATTTCGTTTTCCACACGCATACTGGGAAAATATAAAGACTGCTGTGCATAACGCACTTCATAAGGAATGGGCGGTGCCTTCATTAGACTACTGAGGGATGCAAAGAAAATACGATCAATTTCAGTCGGTTGAGCAATCAATTTGACTTCGGCTGGAATCAACCCAACGACAGGTTTCACCAACATACCACTGCGTGCTTTTTGCATGGGTAAATCACCCATTAATTGCACATCAAATGGATTTAATGCTGTCTCTTCATAAGCTTCACGTAATGCAACCACGATATTACTGGTATCTTGTGGGTCTCTTTTCCCTCCTGGAAATGAAACCTCTCCAGCATGATTGTTTAAATATAAAGAACGTCGGGTAAGCAGAACTTTTGGATCAGATTCATCTGTAATCGCTATTAATACAGCAGCGTGTGCCGGTTTGACCCGTGTGGAAAAACGTAATCTTTGCTGTAACGATTGTATTAATGAATGGTCATCCATACCTCTACTCTCCCATCATTTATTCTTGGTTTCATCATAGCTGAATTTTTATTCTAAAAGATAGAAATGATGCCAAAGTTCAATTTTTCAGTTATGCTGATCACACCTTTATCATTGACGATGAATATGAATTTCTGTGTAATTTGTGGACATAAAACAACGGAAAAAATCCCTCTCGGCGACCATCAGTTACGTCGTGTTTGTACAGATTGTGGCAATATTCATTACATCAATCCTAAAGTCATTTGCGGGGCACTGGTTCTCTGGGAAAATAAAGTTTTAATGTGCCGCCGTGCCATTGAACCGCGTTATGGTTTATGGACGCTGCCTGCCGGCTATATGGAATTATTTGAGACCATGGAGCAAGGTGCAGCACGTGAAACCCGTGAAGAAGCCGAAGCTGAAATCGATATTGAACAGCTCTACTGTATGTACAATATTCCACGGATCGGGCAAATTTATGTGTTGTTCAAAGCCAATTTAGTCGATGGTCAATTTGGCTCGGGTGAAGAAACTATTGAAAGCCGCTTATTTAGCGAAGATGAGATTCCTTGGTCGGAACTGGCCTTCCCAAGCGTAGAACGCACCTTAAGACATTATTTTGAAGACCGAAAAACCAATCAATTTGACATGCATCTAGAAACCTTAGGTTCACGCCTTGACCATACCGGTTAATCGATAAAATAAAAAAATATAGACCATAAAAAAGCCCCTCATCTGATGGGCTTTTTTATATCGCCATTATTTGGTTTTCACTTCATAACATGGTGCAGGATTAAATTGAATGCTACCACCAGTGAATTTTGCCCACTTTTTCGCATCTTCGTCGGCTGAATCAACCGCGCTATAAATGCTTTGGAAGCTGGCAAAACTGTTTGCCCATTTTACATCACTATCCGCTGAATCTTTAAAAGGCACGTCATCCGCAGCGGGTTTACCACCTGACCTCATCGCCAATAAGCGATTTAAGTTTAGTAATGCACCACCAATCACAATAGAATCACCCGAATTTGGAGAGGTCTGAATACTCGAGTTCATACCAATGAGCGCACCATCTAGGCTTTGGAACACTTTGTCAGCCAAGATCATACGAATTGAGATTTTATTGCCATCAGTGCCAGAGCTAGTAAATGCACGACCAGTGGTTCCAATGCGGTACTGTTGCACATTGTTGTCATCAATCATGCTACTACCCAGTACATCCGCACCACTACAACCATTTGTGCCTGTCGACATATCGATAATTGTGCTAGAGGAATCTGGAGCCGTAGGAGGCTTGTCTTTCATATTGGTACGAATATCGCCATTCTGGTCAATCACAATACCCAGTTTCACGGTATTCACCGAAGTATCGGTAAATTTAAAGGTCAAGTCTGCATACAGTGGGAAGATATACGCCCCCCTGCTGACATTATTTTCCGATTTGAACACTTTGCTGTCTAAATAGGTGATTGGATAAATTTTATAAAGGTCGAGGGTGCCCTTAAAGCTTTCACTGTTGATCTGTTGTTGCCATAGACCGTAATTTTTCTTGTCTTCTTCGTTGACTTCTTTTTTACCTGTCAACAGTTTATAAAAACGCTCTTTACCTGCAATCATATAGTCATTGAACAATTTACCCTGTGTCACGATCAGTGGCTGTGAATTGATATCAGCCACATTAAATTGGAAACCCGGTTGCGTGGTTAAATCCGGATTGTTGTTAATCGCTTTGGTAATTGGATTAATCCAGCTGTCTTGTGGCAGTGCCGTCATTTGTACAGGTTTAACTTTACGGATCAATTGTGCATTTACACCGCCAATACTGGTCACATCGTTCTCAGCTTTACCACGCCATTGTAAACCACTACCAAAGGTTTTGCCTTGACGATCTGTCATCACAATAAAGTGTCCCAATAAATGCGTTGCTGATTTATCTTCAGCCTTGCATTCTTCCTTATTACAGCCCACCAAACCTTCCGTACCACTTAAAGCACTACCCAGGACTTCCTTACTAGAAAATAGTGAAAATTCAGGCTGATACACTGCTGCAGTCGTGATACGCATCAATTGAGTAATGACATCAAAAGCATCGACATTAGAGACTTTAGAAATATCCACCCAAGGTTTGACTGCATCGGTAAAATCTTTATCTGAGAAGCCTTTAAATTGCTCTGTCGTGATTAATGAGGTGATTTGCTCTAATTTTTTACGGTCTGCATCACTAATACTGATCGGCTGAATATCACGTGCATTGACAATTTGCTGACTTTGTAAGCCCACTGCTTGAATCAAACGTACCAAACGAATGGCTACTTTAACCGTTGCATCATCAGGTGATAATTTTTGCGCAGCTCTGCCTTGAATTCCTGCTGCAATATCCAATAGGGTTAAACGCGGTAATTGCGCTACGCTGACATGGGCAATATTACGCAATGGCATTTTGCCTAATTCAATTTTCTTGTCTTTTTCACCGCGTAAAAAGAAAGTAATTTCATCGGTATCCTTACATGCACCAGTTGCCGCACCTCCATTTGGATCAAACAGTATAGTAAAGCGGTTCTTGGTATCACTACTACAAGTGAAATTTAATCCGTTTAATGGATAATCTAAGGCAAATTCAACACAGCCTGATGTCCTCGGTTTACATGAACCGTTGGCCGTACTTTCATCATACACTTCAGGGGTCACGTTGGCACTTTCTCCGCCACAGCCACTTAAAGCCATGACTAATGCAGTTACTGCAAAAGGTAATTTATATTTATTTATGTTCATCCTGACTCTCTTTTATTCTATCCCTAACGGATTGCAACGAGTTTAACTTGGCCGTGATTGGTTAACGCACGATCTTCAACATCGATGGCTGAAGCCAACGGTGTCAGCAATATATATTTGCTGTTTGCAGGTACATGCAGTACCCCTTCTATTTTTTCGTGCTGAATGAGGGTAGATGCCCCCTCTTGATTTTTATATCCACCGGCACCTTCTAAGACACAACCTTTTGCATCTAAAAACACCACAAAAGGCCAGTAAAAGGTCGGGTTATTCTGCCGTGATGCATACGAATTCAGCTGAATATTCTGCACAGATGGATTCAGTGCAGCAACTTCAAAATCGAACTCATCATTCAGCGGTGCACGTGGCCAGAAGTTGACCTCTTTATTTAAATCAAGTTTTTTGACTTTTTTCAGTTTTTTTTCAGAAAAACATTGTTGCCCCAAACCATCAATCGCATCTGCTTGTGAAATGCGGTAATAAGTCTTTGCCAGGGTAATCGGGCCGGTATCTTGCACGACATTACGTTTAAACAGGGATTGCATTGTAGATTTACCCACACCCTTTTCACGTTCAACCGTTTGTAAACGCGTTGCACCATGTTTAAGATCAATGATGCCTTCAGGCATAGTGTAAAAACGCTTTTTGCCTTCTAAGTTAAATTCTTTATCTTCTAAATATTCGTTTTTGACATATTGCTGTCCATCAATATCCACAAAAGCGGTATTTTCTGTGTTTTCCTGAATAATCACGGGTTTTACTTCTAAGACTTTTTGTGAAATTACAGTTGGCTGTTGAAGCACCAATTGGTTTTCAGTAGCAATGGGTTGGCTATTAACTGGAGAAACTGGTGTTGATTGTAGCTGCATTTTTTCTGCAACCTGAAGCTTCACAGCACTTTTGGTCGGTGGTTCTATAGTTTTCACTGTGTCAAGATCAGTCTGAGCACTCGATTCAACTTTGCTCGTTTTAACTGATTTTTCAGGTGCAGCAACTATTATCTGAGCAATAGGACTCTGCACAGAACTTGTTGCAGCTGACGCTTTTTGCTCATGAGCAGGCGCTACAGGTAGACTCTGTTGTTGTACAATAACGGGTTTTGGATACGTTTTTTCAGTAGCTACTTTTGGCTGTTCACGTTGAATGACCATTGGACGACCGTCAGGGCCAATAATAGTATGAAACTCTCCTGCATATGACCACGATACTTGCGCTAAACTTAGCGTCAGTATCGTTTTCATCAATAAATTCCCTTTCATTCTTTTCCTTTGTTTACCAACGTGTTCTATAGTTCAATCCTAGAATGGTTATTTTTGTATTGGTTTTCACATTCAGGCCCGCGTATGGGTTAAGCAGTAAGTTATTTACGCCTGTTTGGTTGGCTAAACTACTGGTATTGGCTGGAATATTATCTTTACTACGCAAGAAACCAATGGATAAATCTAAGTCCGTATCCGCATCCCAACGATAGCCCACGCCCATACCAAACAATTGTGCATTATTGATTGGGATCATGGTATTCCGTTTACCATCTGGAATGGCACTTGAACGTGGTTCATAACCCGCTCGTAGTTTTAAACGATCGGTTGCTGAATATTCCATACCAATACCGAAGCTCCACGGTGAAGTAAAACCAAGCGGCAAGGATAACGAGCTATCGCTAACATTTTCAGAAAGTAATTTTGCAACTTTTAAAGCTGAAATTTGTCGGTCAAACTCAAAGGTAAATTTGTCCCATGCGCTATAGTCCGTCCAGCCTACATCAAAATTCACCTGTAGATCTGGCATGACTTTGTATTTAATCCCGGCTTGAAAATGCGCAGGATATTCAAAGTCCATGGACACTAAACCGGATTCACTGGATGGAATGTAGTTCGGGAAGCCTAAAATAGCTGCAAGAATTTGTCCGGTTGGCGATGACATCAAGCCTTTAATTAATTCTTGTGGTGCTTTGGCATTATCAATATGGTATTTCCCTTTTAAGCGCATTTTTGCTGCACTTTGATAGACCATACCGAAACTAAAGTCATCCGTTGGCTCCCACAGTACCCCCAAGTTAAAACTTGGACTTAAGGATTGCTCAACCGCCAATTGCATCTGACCGAATTTACCGAATGGGTTCATACCTTCTTCGGCATTACACATCCCAAGTAATAGAATGTCGGTAATAATATCTGAATTTTCTTTAAATGGCGTACAAACGACCTCATCGATCATTCGTAACATACCAATCAGTTCATTAGGGAAGCGTAAATCGGTTTTTAGACCCATGGCTTGGTAAGACATACCAATACCACCACCAATCGAAAGTTGGTCATTGACCTGGTAACCCACGGATGGAGATAAATAGGTGATCCGCTCTAAGGCAACCTGTTGTCCCATGTAGTTACCGGCATTTCCATTTTCAGCACCAAACCCGGCAACCAGTGGTGCATACACTGCGGTCGCATAAGTCGCTTTAGAACCCGGTGGGTTATAGGCAATCCCCATAGTAGGTGCGACCAATGGCATGCCTTCGCCTAAATCCACCATCTTTTTCAAAATAGGAACATAAAGACTCGGATATTCAACATCACCACTAACTTTATCTTTAAAATCAGTACAAATATCAGATGCAACTTCTGGTCCATCATTACAGACCATTGGATCGTCCGAATAACCAAACACGTTATAGCCTGGTGGTACGCTAAATTCACGTTGAATGTCAAAGTTGGCAACAATAAATTGTTGCTCAGTTTGCAGACCTTCAATTTTGGTTAAACCCGCAGGGTTAAAGTGAACAGCGTTTACCCCTGGTGGATCTGCGGTAACCGCATTACCCATACTCAAGGAACGTAAATCTACAGAAAGGTTGGTGCCTAACTGTGCAAATGTAGCACTTGAACAGCCCGTTAAGAGAATGGCGCTAACGAGCGGTCTGAGTCGAATTTTATACATACGACCGCCCTCTTAGCGAATTTTCTTACCAAAGCCTAAAATATCAAGTGGGAATGACAAACCCAATGAAACATCTGGCGCATCTTCCGTCAAACCAAAGCCTACCGTACCGTTCACAATCGTCTCTGGAGATACACGCACCCCAAGAGAAATTGCTAAAGTTGAACTGGTTTGATCAGCTGGTGAATAGGACTCACCACTGCTATAGGTAAATTCAGAACCAGTGTTAAAGCTTTGTTGATACGACATCGTCATCGATACGTCATAGTTAAATGAGTATGCGAAACCGAAAGAGAAACCGCCACTAATGCCCGGTTCAAACTCATCAATGACACGGCTACCACGGCGTTGATTTAAGTCAGTTTCTTTAAAGCCATAGTTTGCAGAAACTGAAGCGAACAACACCACTGGGTCGATATATTTACGTGTACTTGCGCCAATACCAGCAGAATAATACCCCTTACCTGTGGCTAAGTCGGTCGCAGAGTTGACTTCGTATGGACTGTCACCGCTTTTTGTCGATAAATTACCGAATAAAATCAGTGGCAAACGACCCGCTTGTAAGGGAAATGGCTCCCAACGTGCCCCCAAAGAAATATCACCCAAACCTGCGGTAGAGGTATCCTTTAATAAGTCTGTTTTTGCTACCAATGGTAATGAAGCAGTAAAGGTTAAATTATCTAAAATACCGTACTGTGCAGTAAAAGTATTAGTAATTGAGTGTGTTGCATTTTCTTGAACACGCAGTTGGTATAGCTGGCCCGATGCCATTTCCATATCAAGTTGTGTATCCCGATAATAGGTATAGTCAATATCATAATAAGATGAGATATCACCCTTTTTGATTAATGAATATTGTCTTTCATTTGATGTGAAAACTTCTTGTAAGTTAGCTTCTTTACTGACGTCGCCTTCTTGCTGTTGTAAAGCTGAAGATGCTTGCGATTTTTCATCTACTGGTGATGTTTCTACTATAGGCTTCGCATCTACAGACTGTGTCGCCACTGCTTCAACTTGTGTTTCCTGCTCATCTACAGTTTCATACTCGCCCAATGATAGCTCTTCTGCAGTATTATCCCCTCCTACTGAGTTAACATCCGCAGACTGTGATGCTGTTGATTCAACCTCTTCTTGCTGATCTACAACTTCATACTCCCCCAATCCTGGCTGCTCTTCAGCTGCATAAGCTGCACCCATCAGTATTTGAATACTGATCGCTAATAGGGTTTTGTTCATCCATTTACTGTTCATATTCCATCCCACCAGTTTTTTATTTTTTTAAGCTCAATCTTTCTTAAACGCTATTTATTTTTATAATAAAGACGCAAGAAATTATAGTTTAAGTCCCCATAAGAATCTGATTCTTCATTCATATTTTTATCAAGTCGAATCGTTGATGCTTTGTCGGCAATTTTGTCCATATAAAATTGCGGGTATTGCATATTCACCAAGGCATAACGATTCACGGTTGCATCTTCTACATGACGCATATCCGAATCTTGTAAAGCTAATAAATTTTTACGTTTTTCTGGCGCAACATTAATTAAGAATAAGGTGTTATTTTCCCAAATTTCTTTAAAACGTACTTCATCGAAACTAATATTCCCCAGTGCAGGATCTGCGACATAAACACGGCCATTTTTATATGCTTTAAATACGACAAAATGTTTAAAGCCGGCATAGGAAATCGGCACAATGGCAGGTTGCCCTTGCTTTACCAAATCACTAAATTCCCCGCGATACCCCCCACTTTCAAAGCCAATCGCGCTAACAAAACGTTTCATGTCCAGCAGTGAAAAGCTACGGCGTTCGACAATCTTGTCTGTCTCACCAAATTTCATCAGACCGTCCATAACCTGCTGTTCGGTTAAAGTCGCATTGAGATTAGTATAGCCATTTAAGAGGGTCGTTAATGCAGCAGAACCACAACTATAGTCATAGGATTGATGAACAATGCCACGAAATTGATCGATGATTGCTGGCTTAACCTGTACGGTTTCACGGTGCATGCGGGTGAAAGAATCATTACGAGAGTCTAAAGTCTCGGTATAGTACACAGCCTCAGCTGGTTTTTTCTTTATATCAAAAGCTTCTGTGGCAAAGTAATACATCAATGCCGAGCCTAATGCGATCTCTAACATATTATCTAACTTTTCTAGTTATCGGCATGACGTGCCATTTTTCATTATTTTAGAGTAGAAACTCTACTTCCCTGTTTTAGCAAGATACCTTTTTTTCGAAAAAAAAACAGTATTTTTTTATTTTTTTTGTAAAATTCAATAATATTTATGTAAAAAAAAACGCGTGTAAACACGCGCTTTTTTAAACAAATAATTAGTGACCGCTAATTGTAATAATCGCGCCTGGCATATAAACACCCTGTGCTGGGCTGAAGTAAGTTTGTAAACCTTGAACTTCCATATCACCAATAGATGCAGCAGTTTTACTACCCAAATGGATACCTTTTACATAGTTATCGTGTGCACCACTGGTGCTGACAATACGGATGTAACCATTATGACCAGTTTCCGCACCAATCACACTGATGCTTTGGTTCAATACAAGGTTACGAGAGTTTGCATCTGCCAATTGAATTTGATCAATGAAGATTTCACCCGCCTCACGTGTAGCAGTTTTAGTTGAGTTATCTAAAATACCCAAGTCATTAATCGTTAAACCACCGATCATGGTTGCATTCAATTTAATCATTGCGCCTTGAGGTGCAGCACCTAATTGAATATTTGCAGACATTGGACCCGTTTTAACAGAAAAACCGGTTAAAATATCATTGGTTACACCTGTACCACCACGACGGATTGTCGTTGCATTTGCTGCAGGTACGGCACCTGATGAAACAACACCGATTTTACCAACGTTAATATCTAAACCAGATACTTGAGCTGCAATGTTGATAAATGGATTGCCACCGTTTGCATCAGAGTCAATTTGTAAATCAGCAAGGTTACGTGACGGCAGTAAGTAAGCACCACCATTATCGTAGTTAGCGCCAATCACAATACCGTTAGTCGCTGTTACGCCCGTACCATTTCCATAAATTACGATTGCACCTGCTTCGCCAGTACCACCTGCACCCCCATAACCATCGTTATCGTGGATGAATAGTTTTTCAATTTCAATTTTTGAAATACCAATCCCGATGTTTAAACCATCTTGACCTGTTGTAGCACCCAATGAAGCATCATCCATTGCTTGCATTGCCATAGCATTTGCACTAATTGCCAATGAAGAAACTAAAGCAAGTTTAGTAAATTTTTTCATTTCGTACTCTCCCAAGAGTATTATTTTTTTTGATTGTCAACCACTCGATATTCCATGTTGTTTTTTGTTTTTGGACAACAATGGAATCTTTCCTTGAGCAGCCTGTTTGCCCTACTAAAGTTATATGTGTGTCATTTTTTGTTCAACTGCTGTTGGTCGCAATCCATATGTTACCGACAAACGGTATTTACAGTTTTTATGCATAAATATTGTTATAGAATACGTTATCTATGTATAGCCTTTTATAATTTAACATCGCATGAATAATCCGGTTATTTTTAAAAAACTGTTGACTGAACAATGGCTTAACACAGCTCAAATATTGTCTGCTTTATCGCACCTTACTCATTTGGTTTACTTGAAAAATGTAAATCAACCTGTGATCGCTTTTTTTGCATCTGAATATATGCTTAAACAAGGTCAAGTCACTGAAAATTTCACTCGTGTTTCACTGCATCAATATCAAGAAAAATCACAATCTATTAATTTCAATCATTTTTTTAAACAGAATATGCAAAACTATCATTCTGATTTTAACGGTGGATTAATTGGCTTTGTCAGTTATGACCATGCAGCACAACAACAAGTTTCGATTAAACAAAAAAATCAACCTGCTTTATTTTTGGGTATTTATCGCAGTTATCTCAAGCTCACTCCACAGGGTTGGACTTTTTTTAGTGATGAAGATGAGGCTGAAAGTATTTTTCAAGTTATTCAGGATGCAATACAACACAAAAAACATCCCTCTCTTTCACTCACTCAAACTTGTAGTGCGCGCTGGAATAAAAATGAATATGTGACTGCCTTTAAGAAAGTTCAAGACTATATTAAAGCCGGTGATTGCTATCAAATTAATCTGACTCAAGAATTTACAGCAAAAGCTCAAGGCACTTTATTAGCTACAGCTGAAGAATTCTGGAAACTCACCGATGCCCCTTATTCAGGTTATTTAAAGATTGATGACTTTGAACTATTAAGTTGTTCACCTGAATTGTTTATTAATTTTGAAGTAAATCGAAAAATTGTCACTCGACCAATCAAAGGTACAATGCCTCGTTATGCGGATCCGAAACAAGATGAACAATCCAAACAAAACCTGATTCATTCTAAAAAGGATCAGGCTGAAAATGTCATGATTGTTGATTTACTGCGCAATGATTTAAGTGTTTATGCGGAAACAGGTTCGGTTAAAACACCGCAACTTTTTGAAATTGAATCTTTTAATCAGGTTCATCATATGGTGAGCGAAGTCACTGCAACATTAAAGGAAGATATCAATCCATTTGATGTCTTAATGTCTGCACTACCCGGAGGTTCGATTACGGGTGCGCCAAAAATTCGCGCGATGCAAATTATTGATGAACTTGAAGGTGCGCCACGTGGTGCTTATTGCGGATCGATGGGCTATTTTAATTTTGATGGTACAGGTTCTTGGAATATCTTGATTCGTTCCATCCAAAAATATCAAGATGAAATATCTCTATGGGCAGGTGGTGGAATCACCATTGCCTCAGATTGTGATGCAGAATATCAGGAATGTTTTGATAAAGTTTCTGCCATGCTAGATCTACTGAATACTTGGTATATACCTGAATAAAATAAACAAGCGAGTCCTGGGCAAGTTAAAGCACTACTCTAACGAAGCGCAAAACAGAAATACAAATCCCTCCCAACCTCCCTTTTCTCAAAGGGAGGAGTTCCCACATTTACTAAAGGAGGGTTAGGGTGGATTCAAATCACGCCAAAATATCATTTTTTAACGTATCAACAAGACGTTGATTTTGCTCATCTGTACCAATGGTAATACGTAAATACTGATTGATACGTGGTTTATTGAAATATCGCACAATAATGCCACATTCACGTAATTCAGCCGCTAATTCACCTGCATCTTTATTCGGCAGCGATGCAAAAATAAAGTTGGCTTTCGAAGGTAAAACCTTAAAACCAATAGCTGCTAAATCAACAACCAACTTTTCACGGCTGTCAATGACTTTTTGGCATTGTGCTTCAAAGTAAGCTTGATCTTCAAATGAAGCTACTGCCGCAGCAATCGCAAAACGATCCATTGGGTAAGAGTTAAAGCTATTTTTTACCGCTTCCAACGCAGCAATAAGATGTGGCTGCGCAATGGCAAAACCAACCCGCAAACCTGCCAATGAACGTGATTTAGATGTGGTTTGGCACACGACTAAGTTTTCGTATTTTTCAACTAAACTCACTGCTGATTCTGCACCGAAATCAACATAAGCTTCATCAATGACCACGACTGAATCAGGATTTGACTGCAGCACTTCTTCAATTGCAGATAATCCTAATGCAATACTGGTTGGTGCATTCGGGTTGGTGATAATGATGCCGCCATTGGCTTGTTTATAATCATCCACCACAATTTCAAAGTCATCATTGAGCGGTAAAATTTTAGTTTTCACCCCAAAAAATTGACTATAAACCGGATAAAAACTGTAGGTAATATCTGGATAAAGCACAGGTAATTCTTGAACAAAAAATGCTTTAAAAATATGTGCTAGCACTTCATCTGAACCATTTCCGACAAAGACATTGCTTGTATCAACATTTTGTTGAGCGGCTATGGCTTGCTTTAATGCAGAAGCATCTGGATCTGGATATAAACGTAATACGTCTGCTGAATTTTCTAATACCGCTTGTACCGCATCGACCACTTTCGGAGAGGGTGGATACGGGTTTTCGTTAGTATTAAGCTTCAATAAATTTTGAATTTTGGGTTGTTCACCTGGCACGTAGGGTTCTAGTTCACGTACTTCAGGACTCCAAAAACGCATTTGTTGTGTCGTGATGGTAGACATTGTTTTTATCTCTTTAATGCACTCAACTTACTTCATGTAAGCCCTCTCCTTTTAGGAGAGGGTTTGGGAGAGGTCAAACTTAATCCCAAACCGAAATGAATATTAAATTCTTTGCCCTCTCCTCACCTCTCTTGCACTTTGCTTTAAAGCTCGTTCGGAGAGGAACATTCATTACTGAATGGAGAGTTCTTCACTTTATATTATTGATAACGATATCTTGCTGATCTCGCATGGGCATCCAAGTTTTCTTGTTGTGCCAATACATCTGCAGTTTTCGCTAAAGTCTTCACACCTTCTTGTGAACACATGATCAAGCTTGAACGCTTTTGGAAATCATAGACACCAAGTGGTGATGAGAAACGTGCTGTACCTGAAGTTGGTAATACATGATTTGGACCTGCACAGTAGTCACCAATTGCTTCTGGGGTATAACGTCCCATGAAGATCGCACCTGCATGGCGAATATCTTCAGCCATTGCTTCAGCATCATCCAAGCAAAGTTCTAAATGTTCTGGTGCAACCTGATTAATTAAATCAATGGCTTCTTGACGATCTTTCACCAAAACTAAAGCACCACGATTAGCAATAGACGTACGTGCAATTTCTGCTTTAGGCAATGTCGCTAAATGTTCCTCAATGGCTTGCTCAACTTCATTTAAAAGCTGTTCATCGGGTGTAATGAACACAGCTTGAGCCACAGTATCATGCTCAGCTTGAGACAATAGATCCATCGCAAGCCATTTCGCGTTATTTTCACCTTCTGCATAAACCAGAATTTCAGAAGGACCGGCTATCATGTCGATACCAACCTGACCGAATACCGCACGTTTTGCCGCTGCAACAAAGCGATTCCCTGGACCTGTAATTTTATCTACGCCTGGAACAGTTTCTGTACCGTAAGCCAATGCTGCTACCGCTTGTGCTCCACCAATGGTAAATACACGAGTCACACCTGCTAGATACGCAGCAGCGAGTACCAATGGATTCAATTCACCATTAGGTGCCGGAACCACCATAATAATTTCAGCAACACCCGCAACATGAGCAGGTACAGCATTCATCAACACTGAAGATGGATAAGAAGCCAAGCCACCCGGCACATAAATCCCAACACGATCAAGCGGTGTAATTTTTTGACCGAGTGTATTGCCCAAAGCATCAACATAAGTCCAACCATCTTGCTTTTGTGCTTGGTGGAATTCACGAATTCGATTTGCAGCCAATTCTAAAGCTTCCCGAACATCGTTATCTAACCCTTCAAAAGCCGCTTTGAGTTGCTCTTGGGTAAGTTCGAGATCTGAAAACTGATGCGCTGGATGTCGATCGAACTGTTGAGTGAGTTTAAGAACATGAGCATCACCATGCTGACGCACATCAACAATGATTTGGTCTACAGTTTTTAAAAGTTCAGGATCATTCACAGTCTCAAAAGCCAACAAGTCAGCAAATGCTTGCTTAAAGCTTTGATCTTGGGTCGATAAACGTCGCATCAATTTACCCATAAGGTTTGAATTCGAAGGCTTTAGTTTACCTGTTTTCATGCGCTTTGTCGGTAGCTATAATACGGTATCAGTATCAGTTTTATTGAAATTAACTTTTGCCAAGATTGATGAAAACACTGAATGTTTACAGTTTTTCTCAGGCATAAAAAAACCGCCACTGGGTGACGGTTTTTCAAATTTGCATACAGAGATGCTTATTTTTTGCTTTCGCGTTCTTCAACTGCTTTTTCAAGCTGTGCAAGAATCGGGTTCAATAAAGTTTGCTTACGTTTAAAGCTGGCTTTATTCACAATCAAGCGAGATGAAACTTTGCAAATTTCTTCAAGTGGCTCAAGACCATTGGCACGTAAAGTATTACCGGTATCAACGACGTCGACAATGTAATCCCCCAAACCAACCAATGGTGCAAGCTCCATCGAACCATAAAGTTTAATCACGTCAACCTGTTCACCCAAGCTCGCATAATATTGACGGGTTAAGTTCACATATTTAGTTGCAATTTTTAAACGGCCTTTTGGACGCTCCATCCCGACTTTACCGGCTGTCATTAATTTACAGTTGGCAATTTTTAAATCGAGCGGTTCATACACATTTTGTGCGCCATGTTCCATCAGCACATCTTTACCGGCAACACCTAAATCAGCCGCCCCATTTTCCACATAAGTCGGAACATCCGAAGCACGTAAAATTAAAATACGGACTTGCTTATGTGTGGTTGGGAAAATCAACTTACGTGATTTATCTGGATCTTCCAGTAAGTTAATTCCTGCTGTTTCAAGCAATGGTAAAGTTTCTTTTAAGATACGCCCTTTGCTTAATGCTAAAGTCAAACCATGATCAAAATTGCCCATTACGTCAAAGTTTGGATCATCGTTTCTCATATCACTCATTAACTTACTCGCTTAATTTGGGCACCTAAACCCTGTAACTTCGCTTCAATATCTTCATAACCGCGGTCAATATGATAAATACGGTCAATCAATGTTTCCCCATCTGCAGCTAAAGCAGCAAGAACCAAAGAGAATGAAGCGCGTAAATCGGTTGCCATGACCGGTGCTGCAGAAAGTTTTTCTACACCCGTCACAACAGCATCATTACCTTCAACCTGAATATTTGCTCCCATACGAGAAAGCTCAGGCACATGCATAAAACGGTTTTCAAAAATCGTTTCAGAAATGGTAGCAAAACCACGACCAATGGCATTTACCGCCATGATCTGCGCTTGCATATCTGTAGGAAACTCTGGATGTGGCAAAGTCTGGAAGCTAACTGCTTTCGGACGTTTACCCATCATGTCGAGCTCAATCCAGTCATCACCACGGGTGACTTCCGCACCCATTTCTTCAAACTTGTCTAAAACAGATTCGAGTAATGATGGATCGGTATGTGTGGTTTTGATTTTACCGCCAGTGATTGCAGCCGCAGCCAAGTACGAACCTGTTTCAATACGGTCAGCAACCACGGCATATTCACAGCCATGCAAGCTTTCAACACCAGTCACAACCAATGTATCCGTATCTAGACCTTCAATTTTTGCACCCATTTTAATGAGCATTTGCGCAAGGTCAGTAATTTCTGGTTCACGCGCAGCATTGCGGATGGTGGTGACGCCATCCGCTAAAACTGCAGCCATGAGAATATTTTCAGTACCACCGACAGTCACCATATCAAAGATGACTTCGCCACCTTTTAGACGACCATTAACCTTGGCATGCACATAACCATTTTCCACTTCAATTTCAGCACCCAAAGCCTCTAATGCTTTTAAGTGTTGATCGACAGGACGTGAACCAATGGCACAACCCCCTGGAAGCGATACTTGTGCACTACCATAGCGCGCAAGTAATGGACCAAGCACCAAAATTGAAGCACGCATGGTTTTTACGAGTTCATAAGGTGCAAACTGATTGTTCAATGTAGAAGTATCAGCTTTAACCGTGTCGCCTTCATAAGACATTTGAATACCCAGACCGCCAATCAATTGCACGAGCGTATTCACGTCTTTCAGGTTGGGCACATTGGTTAATGTGGTCGGCGTATCAGCAAGAATCATCGCTGCAAGTAAAGGCAATGCTGCATTTTTTGCACCAGAAATACGCACTTCACCTTCGAGCTTAACACCGCCCTGAATTAAAAATTTATCCATTTAGTTCTAAGCTCCGAATAAGCTTGCTTTACGCCATTCTTCTTTGGTCATTGCACGAATAGTTACCGCGTGTACTTCACCGCTGGCAATATATGAATTTAACGGAGCATAAACCGTTTGTTGACGTGCGACTGGACGCTTGCCTTCGAATTGTTCATCGACGATTCGAAGATCAAACTTACCGCCTTGCCCACTAACTGCAACTTCAGCCTCTGGAAAAGCAGCTTTTAAAATTTCAGTGAGCTGTTCACTATTCATCACAAAGACCTCTTATAGGACCAACGGTGTAAAAACCTGCCATTTTACTATAAATATGAAAAATAAATCATTAACGCATAACATTTTATACATAAAAAAAGAGGTCTTTAAAAAACCTCTTTTTGTTTAAAAATCAAACTATACAAGCAAAGGTGAATACTCCATCTGCATTTTCCGATGTTTATGTAATTGTCTTTTTAACTTTTCTGTTAATTTTTTAATTGAAGTATACATATCATCGGCACTGGCTTGAGCAAACATCTCTATCCCGGGTAAACGAATAATGGCTTCAGCAATATGATTATCACTGCCTTTTTTAGAAAATTTATCTATTTGATGATCTTTTGAAAGTTTAACCTGCATACTATTTACTTGATCTAAATTTTTTATCATTTGCGAAAATCTAAGGCGAATATTTTCTTCAATTGCAGGGGTAATCGTTAAATGGTGACCACGAATTGTTATTTGCATAGTTCTATCCCTCACCTTCTTTTAGGATTAGAAAAGAATAGCCAAGCCGACCTAATGACAGCAAAAATACAATCCTGCAAATTTAACATTAAATCATTTAGACTATTCCTTAAGTAAAAAGAGATTCATTATGTTGTCATAATGAATCTCTAGAATAGCCACACTTTAAAATTTAGATCAAGACTTTTCGTTCAGAAGATGACGGAATATGTAACGACTCTCGATATTTAGCAACAGTTCGACGGGCTACATCGATCCCGTCTTCTTTTAATAAATTGGCAATAATATTGTCTGATAACGGTTTTCGTGGATTTTCTTCAGAAACCAACTTTTTAATTTTGGCACGAATGGCGATAGAAGATGCTTCCCCACCAGAAGTAGTTGCCACATGACTTGAGAAGAAATATTTCAACTCAAATAAACCGCGTGGTGTAAGCATAAATTTATTGGTGGTTACACGTGAAACCGTAGATTCATGTAACTCTACTTCTTCCGCAATATCACGCAGCACCAAAGGCCTCATCCCTTCTGCACCAATTTCTAAAAACATCTTTTGATGTTCAACAATACAGCTTGCAACTTTTAATAAAGTCTTATGCCGCTCATCTACACTTTTAATAAAATTTTTGGCATCCAGCATTTGATTGCGTAAATATTGATTATCAGTGCTTTGATCAGCACGCTTAATCATATTGGCATAAAAAGAATTAATCCGTAATTTCGGCATGATGTCGGGATTTAACTGCACTTGCCAATGGTCATTTTTTTTCATTACGACCACATCTGGAATTTGATAGTCTGAATCTTTTTCCTCAAACTCCATGCCCGGATAGGCTTTTAACGTTTTCAACAAATCAACCGCACACTTCAGTTGATCTGGATTTAAACCGGTTTGTTTAACCAGTTTCGGTAATTCATTGGAAATCAATAATTCATAATGATTCAATAACGTTATGGCTTCACGACGATAGGCTGTTTGCTCAGCTAAACTTTCTAATTGCACCAATAAACATTCAGCTAAATTACGTGATGCCACACCGGGAGGATCAAGATGCTGAATATGTTTTAAAACTGCCACCACTTCATCATCTTCAACTTCATCGTCGTAATCCATAGATTCCAATAAATGCTGAACAGATGTGGTTATTTCTGTAATTTCTGCATCCAAAAAGCCTTTTTCATCCAAAGAATCAACAATACAATGCGCAATCAGTTTATCGACCTGTGAAAAATGCAATAAATTAATCTGTTCAAGCATATGCTCTTTTAAGCCTAAATGACCTTGACGATTATCTTCACGCTCTTCATATTCAGGTGTACCTAGACTCGTTGGCTGATGTGTATAAACATCATCCCAATCGGTATCAACTGGTAAATCATCCGGTAAAGTATTGGCATTTAATTCATTGGTTAAGTCTTTATTGTCACGTTCTTGTTCTTCCAAAGAAGATAGACTTTCAATATTCGACTGTTCTTCTATTTTTTCTAATAAAGGATTACTATCGAGTTGAATTTGAATTTCTTGCTCAAGCTCTAAACTCGATAATTGAAGCAAACGAATGGCCTGCTGCAACTGCGGTGTCAACGACAAGGAGTTCGCAACTCTTAATCCAACCGATAACTTCATTCTTAGAATTCCTCATAATCCTGCGGCTTATAAGCAATTTTTATGCCGCTTTTAAATTTTATAACACAGAAAAATCAAAATTCATACAATCAACAAACCTAATTTATTTTTTATTTAGCTCAATTTTTCATAAATTTTAAATCAATTCATTTATTTAATTATAAAAAAGATTAAATTTACTGATTTTTTATTTAGATCAAAAACTATAAAATATTTTTAAAATTTGAAATAAATTTGTCAGACAATGCACTTTTTAATAAAAATATGATGAATGGAGGATCGTTATATCTAATTTTCTATTTATTTTTTGATTTTTATAGAATGCAAAAAATGAATGAATATATTTGCAGATTTAAGCTTTAAAAGTTTCAGGAAATTTTATTTTCCATCTTCAGGGATTAGGGAGATTGAATTAAATTTCACACTTGACACTAAATTCACCAAGGATCTAAATCTGATGAGATAAAAGCATATCCATTGTAAGCAATCCATATGTAAAAAGTTTAATAACGATTTGCTTGATTTCATATCCGCTGCAGAACCCATATAAAAATTAGAACAAGTCTGTTTTTTTATCATTTTCCTCATATTCATTTATAAACTATATGGCTTGAATATTGTTCTTTTCAAGTTTTCCATTTTTCTTTTTTTCTAATAATCTATCCAATTCTTGAAAGATAAATTCATTATCATAGACTCCAACCCTTTCGTTTAATAATACTAATATTCCAACACAATCATAATTATTCAGAGATTTTTTTGTTTGATAAATTTGCTTATCTGCTTTTGAATAAATATCTTTTAAATTTCCAGCACCATAACCACATATTTCATTCCTAAATCCCTGTAGATCACCATATTGTCTGATCAATTCTTCAATATGTATAGTTCCATAAAACTCTGGAAAACTTGGGTAGTTATCAGCATATGCGTTTATGCGCTCATTATCCTTTACATCTCTATCAGTCTCTAAAGGTTTAACTTCTAATATCCAATTTCTATCAAAAGCAAAATAATCTGCTTTTTGATCTTCGAATTTCACATCCTTAACTTCATCAATGGATTCATATTCTAAATCTGCAAATTCTTTAAACTTTTATTTTATTTCTTATCACTAATTAGAATAATTTAAATTCATCAAAAGAAATTTTCAAAATAAATATTCCGCGCATAAAAAACCCCCTCTGCTTTATAGCGGAGGGGGATTTTCGGAATAATGAGCTGGCGATGACTTACTCTCACATGGGTAACCCCACACTACCATCAGCGCAAAGAGGTTTCACTTCTGAGTTCGGGAAGGGATCAGGTGGTTCACTCTTGCTATTGTCGCCAGCACAACTGTTTATGATTACTCGCTATGGTCTTATTTACACTGGGTGTATGCCTAGCTTTGGTCAAAAGAGT